>JBMOHX010000032.1:0-18672 GCA_049317625.1 Phycisphaerales bacterium | reverse complement strand
GGTGGCGGGCGAACGACTGCCCCTGCTCGATGGCCGCATCACGTGCCTGACCTGTCACGACGCGAACGACTCGCACGCATCCGGTCGGGTGCCGGTCGGAATCCGTGGAGGCTCAGCCGCGGCACTGTGTCTGAGCTGCCACGAGGGCGCGGCACCGGGGAGCGGCGGGGGCCACGCGACGCTCGGGGTTCGGGCTCATCTTTCTCAAAAACAAGAACGACGGGTTCCGGCGAAGAACTCGCTGGTTGATAGCGAGAGCGCGGCCTGCATGTCGTGCCACGATGGGGCGTCGGCGCGCGAGGCCGGCTCGCACCCGATCCGGTCGATGAACGGCGAGTTGATGGCGGAGCATCCCATCGGAATCCCATTGAAAGCGACGGAGCGAACCAAGCACGGCGACTTCAGGATCGCCCGGGAAGGTTCGCTCGATCCCCGTATCCGGCTCTTCGACGGCAAGCTGGGGTGCGGATCGTGCCATAGCGTGTACTCGAAACACGAGCACCTGCTTGTCATGAGTAACCAGCGGAGCCGGCTCTGCCTGAGTTGCCACACTCAGTAAAGCTCTTTCTCACACTCGGGAACGCGTCCGACGCGAGGACTCTCATTTTCGCGAGACCGCCGTGGCTCGGGGCCATCCAGGGCCGTCGATTGCTGGCATCGGCGTTGCACCCGAAATCCGGGACGAAGGTGCGCGCGGTCCGCGGGCGAGGCCGCCGGGCGGCTCGGCGGCGTTCACAGGTGTAGACCACTCATGACATTCAGCGGGCGATGGAGCGTTTCGGTGTACTGGGGGCTCACCCTCGGGCTGCTGTGCGCCGGCGTCGTGATGGTGGTGACTGCACCGGTGCACCCGCAACTGGGCGCGATTCAGAAGCTTCTCTACATCCACTTGCCGGTCGCCGCGAACACCCTGATCTTCGCGTTTACCGTGTTCGTCGCGAGCGTCGCGTTCCTGGGCGGACGCTCTCAACGGTGGGACGCCCTCGCGCACGCGACGGCCGAGATGACGCTGCTCAATGGGACGATTCTGCTGCTGACCGGCGTGGTGTGGGCGAAGGTGTCGTGGGGGCAGTGGTGGATCTGGAGTCCGCGTCTTGCGATCAGCCTCATTCTGTGGGTTGTGTACGCGACGTACCTGCTGGTGCGCCACCGGCTGTCGCAGTCGCAGCGTGCGGCGACTGTTGGTTCGATCTACGGCATCGTTGCATTCCTCAACGTGCCGCTGCTGTATCTCTCGGTGAAACTGCTCCCAGACATTCACCCGGCGACTGCGGGTCTGGGGCCGGGGACCTACGGGACACTGCTGACGTGGTTCGCAGGGATCACCATGTTTTCGGTCGGCGCGACGGCGACGAGCTTCCGGTTGTTCCGCATGGATCTGCGGGACGGGGACCTGCCGACCGGGAACGGGCATTCGGCGGGGGCACCGGCATGAACCCGGTCGCTGCCACAGCGTTCGCGTTCGTCGCCAGCCTCTTGGTGATGGGCGGCTACGCGCTGCGTCTGTGCCTGGCGCTTCGTGCCAGGTCGCACCGCCATGATGGATCGACCAACGGTGGACGACCGAACCCGCCCGCGGGCCGCGCATCCACTTCTGAGGTGAAGCCGCTCTCGCGGGTCAAGGCTTCTTGAGGCCGCCCAGCATCGAGTCGAACGCCGCGGCGGCCGCGGTCATCTGCTCGGCGGGCCCAGTCATCTTGATGAACAACAACCCGCCTGCGGTCGGGATGATGGCGCCGCGGAGCATGTAGTTGTCCTTGGCGGCGCTGTCTCCCATGCCGGCATAGGAGCCGGACATCTCGACAACGGTCACATCGATGCCGGCGATGGCTCGTGACGAGCGAGTGGCCTTCGCGGGCTGACCTTGGGCGTCGCGGACTTGGCCCGACCAACGGGTAATGTTGTCGTCGACGGTGCCACCGGCGGTCGAAAAGACAACGAGGCAGCCCTTCGATGCGTCTCCGCCGGGGCCGGGAACCTCCGCCTCGGCCAATCGCATGTTGTTCGACGGGGGCCGAGAGTTCCAGCCAGCGGGGAGGGGGAACTCCATGCCGAGCGCGGCGAGGGTTGCGCCCGATGGGACCGCGGCGACGGCGGGAGCGGGCGCGGCATCCGGGACGGGCGCGGGCTTCTGGGGAGCATTGACTGGGGCGGAGGCCGGCTGCGCGGGTGCAACCTGGGGCGCTGTGAGCGGCGGCTGGGGTGATTTGTCTTCGCAGGCGAAGAGGAGGGCGGCGGGCAAAGCGCACAATCCGATGCGGGAGTATCGCGGGCTCATGATCGATGCTAGGCTCCAGAAACGCGTCGCACGCGTGCACGGGATGAACCAACAACGGCGCGTCGAAGAGACGGGGTGTCACATGGCAACGCAGAACCCTGAAGGTCGCGACGGCGTCGAGAACCGTTCGCTTCTGAACCTTCCGACGCCTTGCGTGCTTCTGGACCGGAACGGACGGATCGAGTTCGCCAACTCGGCGTGGGCGACCTCGCACGGCAGGCTGGTCCCGCTCGCGCCCGCGGGCCGGAATCTCGCCGACGCGCTGGAGCATGTCCCCGCGGGAGGAATGGCAGCGGAGGGAATCCGCGAAGTGGTGGCGGGGAGACGGGCCGACTTCACGTGCGACGTGTGCACGGATGCGCAGGCGAACGGGTGGCTGCGGCTGTTCTGCTCGCGGGTCTCGGGGGAGACGTCGGTGGTGCTGCTGGTTGATGTGACGGATCACCCCTCCGCGCACGCGCGGGACGAGAGCGAGCTGCGTCTCAAGCGGATCGTCGAGGCGGCGATGGACGGGATCATTACGATCGACGAGCACGAGCGTGTCGTGATGTTCAACGCAGCCGCGGAGCGTGTGTTCGGCGTGTCGGCCGCGGAGGCGATGGGCGCGCCGATCAGCCGGTTCATCCCCGCGCGTTTCCGCGCGAACCACGGCGCGCACATCCGCGAGTTTGGGCAGACCGGCGTCTCCAGCCGCGGGATGGGGAGGCTGGGCACGCTGTCGGGGTTGAGAGCGGACGGGTCGGAGTTCGCGATGGAGGCGTCGATTTCCGCGGCGGCGATAGGCGCGAAGCGTTACTACACGGTGATCCTGCGCGACGTTTCGGAGCGGCTCCGGATGGAGACGCAGTACCTTCACGCTCAGAAGATGGAAGGCGTCGGGCGGCTCGCGGGTGGGATTGCGCACGACTTTAACAACCTGCTGATGGCGATCTTCAACTACCTGACGCTGGCGGCCCGGCGCGTGGGTGAAGAGCACCCGGCCCGCGCGGCGATCGGCCACGCGCAGCAAGCGGCGGAGCGTGCGGCGGGGCTGACGCGGCAACTGCTGACGTTCGCGCGGAAGCAGCCGACGAATCTGCGGGTGCTGAATCCTTCAACGCTGCTGAAGGGACTGACGCCGATGCTGAAGGGGGTGCTGGGTGAAGACGTGAACCTGCGGGTGCTCACCGACGAGGGGGTCGCCAGCGTGGAGGCGGATCAGGCGCAAGTGGAGCAGGTGATCGTGAACCTTGCGATCAATGCGCGGGACGCGATGCCGGGCGGAGGCTCGCTCACGATCGAGTTGCGGGACGTCTCGCTCGACGCGACGTATTGCGGCGCGCGGGCCGGCGTCACGCCGGGCGACTATGTGGAGATCGCCGTAACGGACACTGGGAGCGGGATGAGCGCCGAGGTTCAGGCACGTCTCTTCGAGCCATTTTTCACGACCAAGCCGCCGGGGAAGGGAACAGGTCTGGGGCTGGCGACCTCGCACGGGATCGTCAAACAGGTCGGGGGACACATCGCGGTCTACAGCGAGGTCGGAAGAGGGACCTCGGTCAAGGTGTATCTTCCGTGCGTCAGGAGCGAGGGGGCGGGCGAGGAGCGGGCGGCGACGGACGGGAGCGTGCCGCGCGGGACCGAGACGATCCTGCTGGTGGAGGACAGTTCGCTCGTCCGTGACCTCGTCGCGGACGAGCTGAGGATCGCGGGGTATGAGGTCCACGCGGCGGAGAACGGCGCGGACGCACTGGCTCTGGCGGCGCGGGACGGGAAGCGGCCAGACCTGCTGCTGACGGACGTGGTGCTTCCCGGGATGAGCGGGGTCGAGCTCGCGGAGAAGCTGAGGTCGACGCGGGACCTTCCGGTCATCCTGATGTCGGGATACACAGAGGAGACCATCTCCCACCACGGGGTGGATCCGGCGCGATGGGTCTTTGTGGCCAAGCCGTTCCTGATGGACTCGCTGCTGAGGCTGATTCGGCGCGTGCTGGACCGCGGGCCGTCGGCCGCGGGCTGAGATTCAGGCAGTCTGGCGGGCGGGCTGGCCTGAGGAGACGGCGAACTCGACGATGTGGCGGGGGATGTCGCGGAGGGGGCTGACGATCGCGGCGCCCCCGCGGGCAATGGCCTCGCGGGGCATTCCGAAGACGACGCAGGACTGTTCGTCCTGGGCGATGGTGAGGGCGCCCGCGGCGCGCATGGAGACCAGGCCGGTGGCACCGTCGTCGCCCATGCCGGTCATGATGATGCCGAGGGCGTTGGGTCCGGCGGCGCGTGCGACGGACTCGAAGAGCACCTCGACGGAAGGCCGGTGGCGGCAGACGCGTGGGCCTTCTCCGATCCGGACGACGTACTTGGCTCCGTCGCGGGCGAGGCGCATGTGGAAGTTCCCTGGAGCGAGGAGGGCCAAACCGGGGGTGACGCGGTCGCCGTCGCGGGCCTCGCGAACCTCGATCTCGCACAAGCTGTTGAGGCGATCGGCGAGCGATGCGGTGAATCCCTCCGGCATGTGCTGGGTCATCACGATGCCGGGCGACTGGCGGGGGAGGGCGGTGAGCACGGAGCGGAGGGCTTCGGTGCCGCCGGTGGACGACCCCATCGCGACCACCTTGTGGGTGGCGTGCATGGAGGAGAGCGAGCGCACGACCGCCTCGTCGGCGACGATCGCTTCGGGAGCGGGCTGCGGTTTGAGAGAGGCGTGGGCAGCGGCGCGGATGAGCTCGGCGAGCTGTTCGCTCATGTCGCCGATGGAGAACGAGCCGTTGGGCTTGCAGAGCACGTCGACCGCGCCGGACTCGAGGCAGGCCATCGCCATCTCGCAGCCCTTGGGGGTGAGCGAGCTGACAACGATGACGGGGAGCGGGTGGTACCGCATCAGCTTGCGGAGGAAGGTGAGCCCGTCCATCCGGGGCATTTCGATGTCGAGAGTGACGACGTCGGGCGTGAGCGCCACGATCATGTCGCGTGCGACGAAGGGGTCGGGCGCGGCACCGACGACGGTGATCCCCGGCTGGCGGGAAAGTTGCTCGGTGAGGACGCGCCGCACGATCGAGGAATCGTCGACGATGAGCACGCGGACGGGGTTGGGCACGGGACGTCTCCGGGTCAGGCCGCGGCGCGGGCGGGGCCAGCGGTCCAGGTCACGAGAAGCGGATGGCCTTCGCAGTTGAGGCAGCACACGACGGCTGTTTCGGCGGGGTGGAGGGGGCCGGCGGAGACGGAAGTCTGCGGCAGGGAGAGCTTGAGGCTGCGGTCCTTGCCGCCGAGTTCCGCGATCACGCAGCCGCCGACGATGTTCGCGAGTTCGCGGAGGGCGTCCTCGCCCTGGGTGCTCGGGCAGACCTCCTCCGCTTCGACACCGAGGAGGTTGGACGCGAGGGTGCGGACGAAGTCGTCGCCGGCGACGAGCGTGATGGTGCCTTCTTCCGGGCCCGAGTAGCCGATGACCGCGCCGCGCGTGGCGCCGGCGAAGGCGCACAGGTCGGCGTGGGCGGAGTCGCTCATGATGAACGCGGTGCTTTCGAGGGACTGGGCGACGAGTTCGGCGAGGCGGTCGGCGGTGAGCTGGGTCATGCCTTGACTCCGATGACGCGGGAGATGATCTTGCGGAGGCGTTCGGGCTCGAACGGCTTGCGCAGGTTCTCGGCAACGCCGAGCTGTTTCAGGCGGTCGAGCCGTTCCTGGTTGACCTCGGTGCTGACGACGACCACTGTGACGTCTTTGCACTCGGGACGGGTGCGCAGCTCGCGGGCGAACTGCTCGCCGTCCATCACGGGCATGTTGAGGTCGAGGAGGATGAGGTCGATCCACTCCCGGTCGAGGACCTGGAGGGCTTCCGCGCCGTTACCGGCTTCGAAGATGCGCTCCTTGGGGACCGAGGCGACCTCGACAATCTTTCGGATCGCTTGCCTCAGGATCGATGAATCGTCGACGACAAGGACGTTGCAGCTCATGCTGGGACTCCATGGACCGGGAGGGCTTGGTGCGTGCGGGCTCGCGGGGCGCGGGGTTGGAGGGGCTTCATGTGGGCCACAGGACAGACTCCTGCCCCTGGCTGCGGACGAAGACGCTGCCGTCGGACATCGCGAGCGAGAGGGTGCGGCTCCGCTCGCCGCCCGTGTCGTCGCCCGAGAGGAGCACGCCGTTCTTCCAGAAGAGTTTGCGGAGCAGCGTGCGGTTCCGGGATCCGATCTTGAAGTGCCCGTCGTCGGCGATGACCTCGGCACCGCCGGCGGCGCACACGATCAGTCGTTCCTTCTTGGCTCCCAGGTCGTAACACGACTTGAAGAGTCCGGGGATGCCGGTATCGCCGAACATCGCCGGGTTTGCCTGGGCCTTCTCAGAGTTGAGCTCCGAAGTCGGGAGCATGAAATGGAGCAGCCCACCGACCTTCGCGAGCGGGTCGTAGACGGTGACGCCGATGCACGAGCCAAGGGCGTAGGTCACCAGCAGCGAGGTGGGATCGGCGCTCACCGCCATATCGCCCACTCCCACGACGACTTTGTTGACGCACTCGGTGCGCGAGTATGCCGCGTTCTGTCCCACTGTGATCTCCGTTCATTCCTTGACGTATACCGAGGCCTGCACGGGGGCGAAGGGTGTGTCGAGTCCTGCGAGGGTTTCCGCGCTGCCGATCGCGAGGATGCCGCCGGGTCGTAGCAGGCCGTGGAACCGCATGACCAGCTGTCGGCGCGTCGGGGCGTCAAAGTAGATCATGACGTTGCGGCAGAAGATGATCTCGAACTTCCCCTTGAAGGGCCAGGGGTCCATGAGGTTCATGCGCGCGATGGTGACGAGGCGGCGGACCTCCGGTGTGACCTCGAGGCCTCCCTCGGGCGACTGGCGGAAGTGACGCTGCCGCATCGCCGCCGGGACGCCGTCGAGCTTTTCTGGCGGGTAGCGACCGGCCTGGGCTTCGCTGACGGCGTAGTTCGAGAGGTCGGTGCCGAGGATCTTCATGTCCCACCCGGCCAGGTCCGGGAGCAGCTCGATGGCCTGCATCGCGAGCGAGTAGGGCTCCTGACCGGTGGAGCAGGCGGCGGACCAGATGCGGACCTTGCGTCCTTGGGTCGTGAGGTTGCCTCTGGCGAGCGGGGTGTAGAACTCGCGTTCGAGGTAGTCGAAGTGGGCCGGATCGCGGAAGAAGGAGGTGACGTTTGTCGAGAGCACATCGAAGAAGACGAGCATGTCCTCGTCCTCCGCGCTCGTCTCGAGGTGGTCGAGGTACTCGTCGATGGTGGTGAAGTCTGAGCCTCTGAGGAAGGAGGCCAGCCGGTTGGAGACCAGCGGGAGCTTCTTCTGCGTGAGGCTCAGCCCCCACCTCTCGCGCGCGATGGCGGCGATCCGCTGGAACTGTGGGACGTCGAGGGTTCGCATGGGTCGCTCGCGTTAGAAGGAGGCGAGCTTCTCTTCGTCGCTGGTGAGGGGGATGGACTTCTGCGGCGCCTGCTTCGCGGCGGGAGCAGGGCCGATGGAGGCTCGCTTGCCCTTGGGCGACGCGGGGCCGCGCCGGGTCGTGCCCCCGTTCGACCCCTTGTTGATCGGCGTACGGGCGCTGATGGCGTGTGAGGTTCCCTGGTCCGCGCCCGTGCGGAACTGACGCACGAGGTCCTGGAGGCAGCCGACCTGAGAGGCGGTCTCTTCAGCACCGCTGGCGAGCTCTTCGGAGTTGCCGGCGTTGGCCTGCGTGACCTTGTCGAGTTCGCTGATGCCCTTGTTCACCTGCTCGATGCCCTTGGCCTGTTCGGAGGAGGCCAGGGCGATCTCGGCGAGGAGGGTGTTGACCTTCTCGGTCGCGGAGTTGATCTCGTCGAGCACGGTGCCGACCCGCGCGGCGATCTCGACGCCGTTGTCGGCGCGCCGGGTCGCCTGCTCGATCATCGAGGACGTGTTCTTGGCGGCCTCGGCAGAGCGTTGGGCGAGGCCGCGGACTTCTTCGGCGACGACGGCAAAGCCCTTGCCCGCCTCACCGGCTCGTGCGGCCTCGACGGCCGCGTTGAGGGCGAGCAGGTTGGTCTGGAAGGCGATCTCGTCGATGACCTTGATGATCTTGCTGATCTCGGCGGAGGAGCCCTTGATCTCGTTCATGGCCGTGGCCATCTGGCGCATCTCGGTCTGGCCCTTGTTGGCGGAGACCTTGGACGATTCGGCCATCGAGCTGGCCTGGGTGGCGTTGTCGGCGTTCTGCTGCGTCATGGAGGACATCTGCTCCAGGGACGCGCTGATCTGCTGGAGGCTGGCGGCCTGCTGGCTGGCGCCCTCGGCGAGCGACTGGCTGCCCGCGGAGATCTGAGAGGCGCCGGCGTCGATCTCGGTCGCGGCGGCCTTGACTTCGCCGACGGTGCGTTCGACCTTCTCCACGAAGACGTTGAAGGACTGGGCGACGCGGCTGATCTCGTCCTTGCCGGTGATGGCGATGCGCTGGGTGAGGTCGCCCTCGCCGGAGGCGATGTCGTTCATGCGGGCCTCGAGCTCGGCGACCGGGCGGGTGATGCTGCGTGCGATGAGGAAGAGCATGCCGCACATGATCGCGAGGGTGCCGGCGGCACCGAGGAAGAGCATCTTCCAGCCGGCGGCGAGCTCGGCCTGGGACGACTCCTCGCCAGCCTTCACCGAGGCCTGCGCGAGCGTGACGAAGTCGGTGATGGTCTGCTGATGGGCCGAGAAGGCGGCGGCGAGTTCACCCGTAAGCAGGGCGGCGGCCTCCTCCTTATGCCCTGCGGCCACCGCCGGCATGAACTTCTCTTCGGCGATGGTGAAGAACCGGCCGGCCGAGTCGTTGACGCCCTTGAGCAACGCATCGCGTTCGCGCTCCCCGAGATCCGCCTCTCTCCAATAGGCCATCCGGGCGTTGAACTCGTTGTGCAAGGTGCGGAACTTGTTGGTGAGTGCCTCGCGGTCCGCGGGGGTCGGGGCATCGGGGAGCAGGTGCAGGGTGAGGTAGCTCTCGACGACGAACAGGGGAGGCGGGAGCGTGTCGGCGAGGAGGACGTTGCCCTCGGCGATGTCGTTGTAGATCGGGCTACCGATGCTGACCTTGCTCACGGTTTGATACCCCTGCCAGGCCAGGAGGCCCATGCCAAGGAGCACGGAGCAGAACAACACGAAGAACCTGGTCCGGATGCCGAAGTTTGAGAGTTTCATCTTCATTCCTTGCCCTGGTTTCGGGCGGCTTGATTGGGCGGTCGATGGCGGTGCGGCTCGTGACGAACGGTGCCGCTCACGCGGCGATTTGCGCGGGCGCGGGGATACCACCCAACATGCCGACGCTGTTGATATCGAGGAGGATGACGACGCGAGACTTCACCTTTCCCAGGCCGAGGATGAAGTCGAGGGGGACGCCGGCACCCAGGGCCGCCGGTGGCTGGATCGATTGTCGGGGGATGTCGAGGACCTCGCGCACGTTGTCGACGATGGCACCGATCTGATAGACAGAGCCGCCCGCGCCGGAGACCTCGACGACGATGATGCAGGTCTCGGCGGTGAAGGGAACCGAGGGCATGTGGAACTTGGACCGCAGCTCCACGACCGGGATGATCCGGCCGCGGAGGTTGATCACGCCCTTGACGTACTCGGGCATCGAGGGCACGGGTGTGATGTCGATGATGCCGATGATCTCCCTCACCACGAGGATCGGCAGTCCGAACTCCTCTTTGCCGAGGCAGAACGTGAGAAACTTGTCGTCGTTGGCGGCACCGGCCCGCGCGGAGGCGCGAGCCGTCTGGGCCTCGCTGGGGACTGAGCTCATGGGGACTCCTTGGTTCTTCACGGCGCGAGCGCTCCGGTTTCGGCCTGGGCGAGGATGCCCGCGACATCGAGGATGAGGGCTACCCGGCCGTCGCCGAGGATGGCGCCGCCCGAAACGCCGCGGACCGACTGCACCGATCTGCCGAGCGATTTGATGACGACCTGCTGCTGCCCGATGATCTCGTCGACGGCGAAGCAGGCCCGCGATTCCTGGCACTCCACGACGATGAGGAGGTTCTCGTCTTCGCCACCGCTCCACGATCCGTGGAGGACCTGCTCCAGACGAAGAATCGGGAGCAGACCGCCGCGGACCGAGGCCATTCTGCCGCGGCCGGCCACGGTGTGGATCTCGCCGGGCCGGGGCTGGAAGCTGCGTTCGATCGAGAGCGTTGGGATCACGTAGCGTTGCGCGCCGACGCGGACCACCATGCCGTCGATGATCGCGAGTGTCAGCGGGAGGCGCATCGTGAACGTCGTGCCCTGGCCGCGGGTGGAGCTGATCTCGACTTTGCCGCGGAGGGCTTCGATGTTCCTGCGGACCACGTCCATGCCGACCCCGCGGCCGGAGAGGTCGGTGACGGTCTCGGCGGTGGAGAAGCCGGGGAGGAAGATGAGGTTGAAGATGTCCGCGTCGGGGATCTCGTCGAGCGGGCGGTCGGGGACGAAGACCCCGCGTTCGATCGCCTTGGCGAGGATGCGCTCGCGATCCAGGCCCTTGCCGTCGTCAACGATCTCCACCAGGATGGAGCCACCGGAGTGGCAGGCCCGCAGGAGGATGTTCCCTACCGGCGGTTTGCCCGCGGCGATCCGCTTCTCGGGCGACTCAACCCCGTGGTCGCACGCGTTGCGGATCATGTGCACGAGCGGGTCGGCGATCACTTCGACGACGTTGCGATCGAGTTCCACGTCTTCACCGTCGGTGCGGAGCTCGATTCGCTTCCCGGCCTTGGTAGAGATGTCGCGGACGAGCCGGGCCATTTTCTGGAAGGTCCCTTTGATCGGGACCATCCGCAGGGACATCGAGATTTCCTGCAGGTCTCGGATGATCTTGCCCACCATGGTGAGGCTGCGCGAGAGACGAGGTTCGCGGACGCCGATCAGCGTCGGATCCTGAACCACCATCTGCTGCGCGATCACGAGTTCGCCCACCATGTCCACCAACGCATCCATGCGCGAGGTGCTGACCTTGACCGTCTGCTCGGACCGCTTCGCGGACTGCGTCGGCGCGGGCGCGGCATCGCCGGGAGCGGCCGCCTCGGGCTCTTGTGCAGCCGGGGCGGTTGGGACTGGTTCCGGCGGGCGGATGCTCGGGGCGGCGGGCGGCGCAACCGGGTGTGCGTTCAGGACGCCAGCGCTCTCGGGAGCGGCGGGCGTGGCCGTTCCGGTCGTCGCGACTTCGAGATCGGCCACCAGTGCGCGGAGCTGACCGCAGGATGGTGCGGGACCGCCGCCCTCGACCGCGCGGATCATCTGCGACATCTGATCGCACGCCCGGAGGACGAGGCTGAGGTTGTCCGAACCGACGGCGACGCGCCCGGATCTCGCGGCGTCGAGCAGGTACTCGGCGCTGTGCGCGAGGCGCACCATGGGGGAGAGGTTGCCGAGGCTCGCGACGCTCTTGATCGTGTGGAACGAACGGAAGACGGTGTTGACAAGCTCGGCGCTCTCGGGTTCTCGCTCGAGCTCCAGCAGCGCCGTCTCGGCGTTCGCGATGTGTTCACGGCACTCGCCGAGGATCTCGCCGATGTTGTCGCCGAGCTCGGCGGGTGCGGGGAAGGCGACAGGGTCGGCGTCGGTCTGCTGGGGCGTAGTGGCGGCTGCCGCGGGTGTTTCCTGCGGAATCGCTGGGGCGGGTTCGGCGATCGCGGCGGGTGCGGGGGTGCCGAGGGCTTTGTGGACCGGCTCGGTGTCGGGCGCAGGAGCGTGAGCGTCGTTTCTGAGGGCGTCCGCGTACTCCCTGAACCAATCCACCAGCGCGAAGACGCCGTCCGCCGGGAAGCGGGCGCCGGATTCCGCGGCGGCTTCGATGGCGGTCTCGGTGTCGTGGCACAGCTGCTGCGCGGCGGGGAGCGGGAGGACGCCGCACTCGCCCTTGAGCGTGTGGAGCACCCGTCGCACCTGGGCGACCGCTTCCGAACCGTCGCCGGGCGCGGAGGCTGTCATGGCATCTGCCTCGAGATCGCCGAGGGCGATACTGAGCTCCGCGAGCCACGCGTGGAGGAGCTGCTCATCGACGCGATCGGCCGCCGGGCGTTGGCGGCGCGAGGGGTCCTCGAAGGGGGAGCCGCCGACGGACTCGATGGTGGAACCGCGCTCTTCAGCTCGAAGGGCTTCCGAGGTGTAGTCCACGGCGCGGCGGACCAGATCGAGTGCTTCGGAAACGTTCTGCGCCTCCTGAAGCACGATCTGTTCGATCAACTTGGAGGCGTTCCGCAGACACTGGGCGAGACCCTCGTGCCCCGGATCGGCGAGCCCGGCCTCTACCGCCTGAAGGCGATCGTGGACGGATGCCAACCCCGGGAGGTCGTCCGGGTCGGCCATTACAGCGGCCTTGCAGAGGTCTTCGATCTGGTCGCGCAGTGCCATGGTCCGTCCTTCTTCGGAGGCTTCGCCTCAGACCCGAGGTATCGGCGCGGGGTACGAGTGGGTTCAGGCGCACATGGGCTTTTTGAGGATGCAAACGCCTCAAGTTCGCGGATTGGGCTGCCGATCAACGAGTTGAGCCCGCGGGTATTTCTCCACGATTGGGCTGCGGAGAGGCGCGATGCGGATTCTGATGATCGACGACTCGAACGTGATGCGCAGCCACCAACGCTCGGTGCTCGAGAAGATGGGCGATCACCAGATCGAGGAAGCCTGCAACGGGATGGACGCTCTTCAGAAGCTGAAGGCGTTCGAACCCGAGCTGATTCTCCTGGACTGGAACATGCCTGTGATGGACGGCATCTCGTTTCTCAAGGCGTTCCGCGCCATGGGCAGGAAGACTCCCGTCATCATGGTGACGACCGAGGCGGAGAAGCCCCGTGTGATGGAAGCGATCAAGGCCGGGGTCTCGGCGTACTGCATCAAGCCGTTCTCGCTGGAGACGATCCGCGCGGTCATCGAGAAGACGATGGGTGCCTTCCGAAAGGCCGGCTAACGCCCCTGTCGACCCCGCCGGGGGTTCGCTGGATCCTGGCCACTCTGGTCTCAATCCACCACCCGTACGGGGTACACTCGCGCCATGATGACCCCAGCAAACAACCGCCACCGGTGGCTGCACAGCCTCGTGGGAACCTGGGAGTTCGAGGCCGAGTGCGCGCCGACTCCGGGCGGGCCAGTCGAGAAGGGAACCGGACGCGAGACCGTCCGGGCTCTGGGCGACTACTGGATCATCGCGGAAAGCCGGAACAGGATGGCGGGTTGCGACGAGATGACCGCCGTGCTGACGGTGGGCTATGACAACCCGCGCGAGCGGTTCATCGGCTCTTGGATCTGTTCCGCGATGTCCACGATGTTCGTCTACGAGGGGGAGCTCGACCCTGAGGAACGGATGCTCCCGCTCCGGACCACGGGACCCAATCCGATGGACTCCATGAAGCCAGCAACCTTCCAGGACGTCATCGAGCTCCAGGACCGCGACAACAGGCTCTTTTGGTCGGCGATGCTCGGCGAGGACGGCACGTGGCGCCGGTTCATGACCGCCCGGTACCGTCGCGTCGCCGACTAAGGTACAACTTCACGCGATCCGCACGGAAGTCGGGCATCGACCCGCACACGATGCTGGTCCGCATGCGCCACCTCACCCACTGCGTCACGTTCGCCTTGTTGCTCCTCTGGCTCATCCTACCGGCCTGCGCAGGAACCAACCCGCGCGAAGCCGACCGGCGGGACCTTCGGCTCAACCAGGTTCAGGTCATCGGGAGCCACAACAGTTTCAAGTCGGCGATCCAGCCTGAACTCGCCGCGCAGCTGCGGAAGTTCAGCCGCGCCGTCGATGACGCCGACTACGCGCACCTGAGCCTAACCGATCAACTGAACCTCGGGCTGCGGAACCTCGAGCTCGACGTGTACGCGGACCCGGAGGGCGGGCGCTACGCCAACCCGCTGGGCAACCAACTTCTTGCACAGGCGGGCGTCGAGCCGTGGCCGCTGGACCCCGAGGGTCAGCTCCTGACGCCCGGGTTCAAGATGATTCATCAGGCCGACTTCGACTTCCGCTCGACCGTGATCGCGTTCGAAGCGGGCCTGTCGCAGCTCGCCTCTTGGTCCATCGCTCACCCGGGTCACGGCGTGGTCGTGGTGACGATGAACTGCAAGCAAGCCAAGTTCACCGCGCCGGGTTCGGTCGAGCCCGCGCGTTTCGACCGCGAAACCCTTTCGGCGCTGGACGAGGTGATCGCACGCACCCTCGGCCGTGAACGCCTGCTGACACCCGACGATGTCCGCGGCGGCTCCGCGACGCTACGCGAGGGGCTGCGGGCGCGCGGGTGGCCGACGGAGCGCGAAGCCGCGGGCCGATTCTTGTTTGTGCTGGACGAAGGCGGCGCAACTCGGGACCTCTACCTGAAGGCCTTCCCCGGGCTGCGAGGGGCGGTCTTCTTCCCGGATACAGCGCCCGACGCTCCCGAGGCGGGCGTTTTCGTGGTGAACGACCCAATCGCGGACGCGGACCGCATCCGAGACCTCGTCGCCCGGGGATATCTGGTCCGGACGCGCGCCGACGCCGACACCCGGGAGGCGCGACGCAACGACCGCGCGCGGTTCGAGGCCGCGAAGGCCTCGGGGGCCCAGATCATCACGACGGATTACTACATCCCGGATCGCAAGGTGAGCGACCGGTACTTTGTGCGATTCGAGGACGGGGGGTTCGCCCGCCCGAACCCGGTCGCCGCGCCGACGCGGGCGCGCTGAGACACGTGTTCAGAACAGCCCGTGAATCCTGCCGGTTTCTGTGTCGAGGTCGATCTCGGTAAACGCGGCGCGGGGCGCCAGTCCCGGCATCGTGCGCATCGAGCCCACGAGCGGGTACACGAAGCCCGCGCCCACCGAGGCCCGCATGTCGCGGACCGTGATGCGGAACCCGGAAGGGGCGCCCTTGAGTTCGGGATCCTCGGAGAAGGAGAGGTGCGTTTTGGCCATGCAGACAGGGAAACGGCCGTATCCAAGTCTGGTGTACCGCTCCATGCGCTCGCGGGCCTGGGGCGTGTAGTCGACGCCAGCCGCGCCGTAGGAGGCCGCGATCGCCGCGACCTTCTCTTCGATCGTCGCGTCGTCGGGGTACAGGAAGCGGAAGCTTGAAGGGGTCGCGCACGCGGCGATCACGAGTTCCGCGAGCTCTCTCGCACCAGCGCCGCCGTCGGCCCATACGGAGGCCTTGACCGCGCCGAACGCGCCGGCGGACAGTGCAGCGGAACGCACGAGCTGGAGCTCGGCCTCGGTGTCGGTGGCGAAGGCGTTGACCGCGACGACCACCGGCACGCCGTAGGAGCGGACGTTCTCGATGTGGCGGACGAGATTGGGGAGTCCGTTCTCGAGGAGCGTGAGGTTCTCACGGGTGTACGCGTCCTCGAGCTGCTTGCCGGCGACGACCTTGGGGCCGCCGCCGTGCATCTTGAGCGCGCGGACGGTCGCGACAAGAACCACGCAGCTCGGACGCAAGCCTGATGCGCGGCACTTGATGTTGGCGAACTTCTCGAAGCCGATGTCCGAGCCGAAGCCGGCCTCGGTGACGACGTAGTCGGCGAGCTTGAGGGCGATGCGGTCGGCGATGATGGACGAGTTGCCGTGCGCGATGTTCGCGAACGGGCCGGCATGCACGAACACCGGGGTCCGCTCGAGCGTCTGCATCAGGTTGGGCATCACCGCGTCTTTCATGAGCACCGCCATCGCTCCGGCGACGCCCAGGTCGTCTGCTGTCACGGGTGCGCCCGCGCGATCAAAGCCGACGACGATCCGGCCGAGCCGCTCGCGGAGGTCTCGGAGGCCGGTGCTCAGAGCCAGCACGGCCATCACCTCGCTCGCGACGGCGATGTCGAACCCGGTGCGACGCGGGTGGTTCTCCTCCGGGCCCAGTCCGACCTGGATACCCCGAAGCATCCGGTCGTTGATGTCCACCACGCGGTTCCAGGTCACTGTGGCGGGGTCGATGTCGAGCCGGAAGACCGCACGCACCTGTTCATCGGTGAGCTCCGACGGACTCTGAGCGCGAATCCCCAGCCGCTCCGCGCGCCGGCGCTGATAGGCCAAGAACTCCGGCGCTCCGTCCTTTCCTCGCCTGCAGGACGCCGTCATCATCTGCCTGTCGTCCGGGTGGGTCTCCTCGTACAGCATCCGTGTATCGAGGGCCGCTGCCAGCAGGTTGTTGGCGGAAGTGACCGCGTGGACGTCGCCGGTGAGATGAAGATTGAACTCCTCCATGGGGATGACCTGGCTGTACCCGCCGCCCGCCGCGCCACCCTTGATGCCGAACGTCGGACCCATCGAGGGCTGCCGGATGCACGTGAACACGCGCTGCTTGAGGTGCGCCCCGAGCCCCTGTGAAAGTCCGACGGTCATCGTGGTTTTCCCCTCGCCGAGCGGCGTGGGAGTGATCGCGGTCACAACCACGTACTTGCCGTCTGGCCGATCAGCAAGTCGCTCGCCGATGCGCAGCTGAACCTTCGCCTTGGTGTGGCCGTAGGGCTCGAGTTCGTCGGGGAGAATGCCCGCCTGTGCACCGATCTGGGTGATGGGCACGGGGGTCGCGGCCTGCGCGATCTCGATGTCCGAAGGCACATCGCGGCGGGTCGGAGTAGCGGTGGACGGCCGTGTCGGAGTTCCGGGTGTCATTGGTGTGCGCCTCGCGATTGAGGAGTGGCGATGTGGCCGTCGAACGGAACGGGGAATGGGGTCGGTGAACGGGCGATCACGTCGCAGAGGATGTCCGCCGCCGCGGCGAGTTCGGTCTCGCGGACGTTCAGGGGCGGGGTGAGGGTCAGCACGCGGCCGTCGGAGACCTTGAACGAGAGTCCGGCCTCCATGCACCCGTAGAGCACACGGTCGCAGAGCATCGCGGTCGCCGCGCCACCGAGGTCGGACCCGAGCTCGATGCCGACGAGCATGCCCAGGCCTCGCACGTCGCGGACGTGGCCGAGCTTGCCGAGGCGCGAACGGAGCTCGTGGACCCAGGCGGCGCCGAGCTTCGCGGATCGCTCGACGAGCCGCTCGTCCTGGATGACGTCGAGCGTGGCGAGGCCGGCGGCGCTGCCGAGGGTGCTCTTCTCATGGGTGTAGTGCCCGAGGGCGGTGTGCCCGCCGACATCGAGGTCTTGGCGTGCCACGACGGCCGCTTGCGGGAACAGCCCGCCCCCGAGCCCCTTGCCCAGGACGAGGATGTCGGGCCGGACGCCAAAGTGCTCGAACGCGAACATCTTGCCGGTGCGGCCGAGGCAGGTGGGGATCTCGTCGAAGATGAGCAGGGCGTTGTGGCGGTCGCACGCCGCGCGGACCATCTGCCAATACTCGGCGGGCGGGATGTCGACGGTGGTGCAGCGCACGGGTTCGGCGACGACGGCGGCGACGTCGCCCTCGCGTTCGAGCACGGACTCGAGGGCGCGGGCGCAGGCCAGGGAGCAGGTGCCGGCGCACCCGAGGGCGCACGACCGCGGCGCGCACGGGGGCACGTGCTCGCAGCCCGGGAGCAGCGGGCCGATGCGGTTGCGGAAGACAGACTCTCCGCCGATGGAGATCGCGTCGAGCGAAGCGCCGTGGAACGCGCCCCACATCGAGACGAACTTGAAGCGTCCGGTGGCGATACGTGCGAGCTTCATCGCGATGCCGATCGCGAGCGTGCCGCCGGGGGCGAGGAGGACCTTGTTCAGCGGGGGGCCGGCGAGCTCCGCGAGGCGCTGGCCCAGCCGGGTCGCGGGCTCGTTCGCGAAGCGGCGCGGGCAGAACGGCAGCGTGTCGAGTTGGCGTTTCACGGCCTCGACGACGCGCGGGTGGCCGTGCCCGACCTGGTGGACAGAGTTGCCGTGGAAGTCCAGGATCTTGCGGCCCTGGGAATCGGTGAGGACCGTGCCCTGCGAACCGGCGAGCACGTTGATGCACGGGCTCGACAGCGACTGGTGGAGGTACACGCCCGCATCGGCTTCGAGAGACCGGCGTGTCGGCTCGTCCAGATGCCTGGCCTGAAACTCCCGGCGCCCCGGGGTGTGGTTCACGTCGCCCTCGGAAAGGTCACGGTTCGAACGAACGTCGCTGTGCATGCGTTGTTCCTGGTCTCGCGGCCTCGCCGGCGCGAACGGTTACATCTTTCGTGAGCACCACTCGCGCCGCAACGACTCGCGGAAGTCAGGGTGCGCCAGCCCGATCATCGCCTCGGCCCGTTCGGCGACCGTGAGGCCGTGGAGGTTCACCGCGCCGTATTCCGTGACGACCCAGTGCACGTGGCCGCGCGTGGTCACCACGCCGGCGCCGGGCGCGAGCTCGGGGACGATGCGGCTTACCTTCCCACCCGCGGCGGTCGAGGGGATGGCGATGATCGGCTTGCCGCCGCGGCTGAGTGCGGCGCCCCGGATGAAGTCCATCTGCCCGCCGATGCCGGAGTAGATGCGGTGGCCCATCGAGTCGGCGCAGACCTGGCCGGAGAGATCGATCTGAATGGCAGAGTTGATGGCGACGACGCCCGGGTTCTTTCGGATGAG
>JBMOHX010000031.1:0-18909 GCA_049317625.1 Phycisphaerales bacterium | reverse complement strand
TCCGACTGACCCGCCGTGGCGAGAGCAGGCCGCGGGGCGAGCGCGAACTGCGCCGCAATGAACCCGACCATCGACGTGCAGAACATGCCGACCGGGATGTACCAATCGATGCCGTTGATATCCATCGTGTTCAGCATGAGCCCCAGCGACGCGGCCCCGCACGCCGCGGCGACAAGCGCCGCCACGCTCCGAACCTGCTCGGGGATCCGGGAGATCCAGCCGGTGTCCGGCCCGATCGCGCTCAGCCCTCCGAGCACGACGGCGACCGAGGCGGCCGAGAGCAGGCAGATGATGGCCAGCGCGGCCACCGGGGCGGCCTCGCCGAGTGCAAACCAGGCGAGCATGAATCCGGATTCGGTCTGTTCCACGGGATACTCCTCACAGTCGGCGCGGGGT
Source organism: Phycisphaerales bacterium (assembly GCA_049317625.1). Classification (GTDB taxonomy): domain Bacteria; phylum Planctomycetota; class Phycisphaerae; order Phycisphaerales; family UBA1924; genus JBEIUO01. The sequence continues at coordinate 18,513 of JBMOHX010000031.1, read as the reverse complement.
GCGCAGTCGGCACAACCATCGACCTCCGGAGGAGGCGGGTTGAGCGCGGCGTGAGGATTCGCGAGGAGCGGGCTTTCTCAGCGGCCCAGCACCAGCAGCTGTTGCATGAGTTCGTCGGTCGTTCGGATCACCCGTGAGTTGGCCGAGTACCCGGTCGAAGCCTGAATGAGCTTGATGAACTCGTCCCCGAGCTCGACGTTCGAAATCTCGAGGGACTCGGCGACGATTGTCCCCGCGCCGAGCGTCCCGGGTGTGGTGACCATCGGCGTTCCGCTGTTGGCACCGGGTCGGAACAGCCCGTCGCCCTCGTCGACCAGCCCTTCGTTGTTGGCGAACGTCGCGAGCGCGACCTGACCGATCGGGCGGGAAAGTCCGTTCGTGAAACTGCCAATGATCACGCCATCGCCCCCGACCGTGAAGGCCGAGAGGGTCCCGAGAGGGGCCCCGTCGCGGAACGAGGCCAAGATCTTCGACTGGTTCGCCGCGAGGGAGGTCGTGACCGACTGCTGGTCCTGGAACCGCAGCGTGAAGGTCATCGGCGTGTTCACTCCAGCATTGATGCGGTCGAGAGAGACCGTGACCGGCGCGGTATCGATGAGTTGCCCGTCGGTGTCAAAGCTGAGGGTGCCGGTGCCGACGTTCGTGCTCAGGTCGGAGTCGTCCGCGGACTCGAGGTAGTAGCGCCACGTGGTAGTGCTCGATGTCCTCGAATCGAGCACGAAGGTCGCGTCGAGGCTAACGGTCGAACCCAGGGAGTCGTACGCGACGAACGTCGTCCGCACCGACTCCCCGTCCGCGTCGGCAAGCTTGGAGGACACGAAAGGACTGCCGATCGACACTCCGCTCGCGTCGAGCAAGCGCAGGTCGGTGGTGTCGAGCGCAATATCGTTCAGGGTACCGGTGTTGCCCGTGAGGCTCAGCACCCCAGTCGTCGGGTCGAGCGTCGCTCCCGGTGTCCGGCCGTCGGGGTTCGCACCGACGGTGCTCACGATCCCAAGTGCCTGGTTCATGAAGTTCACGAAGTCCTGAACCGTGGTCGTCGCCGCGACCGCCAATGTCGCGGTGGGCACGTTCTTCGCGCCCTTCTCGGCGTCGCGGAGCTCGATCGACTGTCCCGCGAAGAAGAGCGGCGTGTCGGTTCCCGGAAGGTCGGGGTCTTCGATCTGCGTCAGAAGCGTTGTGAGCTCGAGCTGATTCCCCGCGCCCGGCGCTGGCACCGCGGTGGAGATCGCACGAAAGCCGGTCGTCGTCGAAGCGCCCAGCGTCGTCAGTGAGCCCTGCGACGGCAGCTCGCCGTCGGACTTCAGGTTGCCCCTCAGCGTCACGTTTTCCGTGGCGTTCGCGATCGGCAGACCGCCCAGTGGGATGTTCAAGTCCACGAGCGCGCCGGGTGTGATGTTGAAATCCGCGTCCACTCCGTACCCCAGCAGTTTCTGGCCCCCGATGGTCGTCAGGTCCTGGTTCGCATTCTGCCGGAACGCGCCGGCGCGGGTGTACCGCGTGTCCGATCCGTTCTGCACCATGAAGAACCCGTCGCCCTCGATCGCCAGGTCGCGAGAGTCACCCGTCGTCGTCAACCCGCCCGACGCGAAGTTGCGCTGCGTACCGGCGACGTTCACGCCGAAACCGATCTGGTGCGGATTCGTGCCGCCGCTCGTGTCGCCCGGGGGAGTGCCGCCCGAGATCGTCTTCGAGAACATGCTCGAGAACATCAGTCGCGACGACTTGAACGCCGTCGTGTTGATGTTCGCGATGTTGTTGCCGACGACGTCGATGTTGCGCGCGTTCGCGTTCAGACCCGAGAGCGCCGTGTAGAGCGCGGTTGTGGAAGGCATGGGAACTTCTCCGAGTCGCGGCGGCCGGCCGCGAGATCATCCTTGGGCTTGGCCGCGGGCCGCGAGGGCCGCGGGGGAGAGGCCCAGCACTCCCCGGTCCGGAACAGGAACAACTTGAGGTTCGGAAGTGGCCCCGGCCTCATTCCCCGGGATCGAGATCACCGAGTCGAGCTCGGTCACCACACCACCTCGAGACAGGTCCACCTCGCCCAGAACGGTGCGTGACGCGACGTCCATCCGCAACGCCATCCCGTCCATGAACACCACCGCGCGCGTCGCGCCCTGACTCTCCGCCAGGTCCGCGGCTTTCGCCAGACGTTCGAGCTGACCTTCGGAGAGCGTCACGCCCGCACTCCCGGCGACCGTGACCGACAGTCCGCTCTGCACCGCGCCCGACCTCGCCTTGCTGAGAAGCTCGGCGAACCCCAGCCGGTCCAGCGCTTCGCTCTTGGTGCCCCGCCCCTCGACCCCCGGTGGCAGAACTCCCGAGCCCAGCGAACGCAGCAAATCCACGCCTGTCGCGGCCTTCATCCCTGAGTCTCCGCGTCGCCGCTCTGGTCGTCGTCGGACGGCTCTTCGGCGGGCGGCTCCGCGGCGTCGGCGATCTCGTCCACCTTCGAGAATCTCACGCGGGTGCCGTCGTCGAGCCGGAGCACGGCGCCATCGTCCGAGCGAGAAACCCCGACGACCTTGCCCTCCACGGCCCCCGCGTCCTCGCCGATCCCTCGGATCGTCCGGCCCATCAGCCCCGCCGCCGATGCGAACTCGTCGTGCGAAGCAAGCTTGCCAAGCCGGTCTCCAAGGTCCATATCGGACTGGATCCCGCGGATGTTCGCGATCTGCTGGATGAGCTGGTTGGTGTCGTTGGGCGCCAGCGGGTCCTGCTTGCCCAGCTCGCTCAGGATGATCTTGGTGAAATCATCCGAGGTCATCGCGCTGTAGCCGCTCGCCTGCGTCGAACCCGTCCGCGATGTTCCGATCGCGTCGATCGCCATAAGTCACCCGCCTTTCGGAGTCACGCCCGCTTCAGAAAATCAAATCGTCGTGTCGAGCCGGACCACCGCGAGGCCATCCTCCCCGCGCGAGATCCATGCACCCGCGGGCTCCGCCGCTCCGGCCGTACCCCACGGCTCCGCCGTGGCCCCGTCGTCACTCCTCCTCCGACCGCCCGGATCCTCCTGACCCGGATCGGCGTGCCCCCCGGAGCTGCCGCGACGGTCGGCATCCGGGTCGGCATGCGGGGCGACCGTGTGTTCCCGCGGCTCCGCCGCGAGTACCACGTCCAGCCCCGCCACGCTCAGTCCGCGCGCCTCCAGCGCGCTCCTGAGGTGGTCGAGACTTTCAGTCAGCAACTCGTGTGCCGCGGGTGTGGCCGCCTCGATCCGCGCCGAGACTCGTTCGTCCTGGATGGAGAGCTCGATCCGCACAGGCCCCAGTGACTCGGGGCGCAGCCTCATCACCACGTCCGTGCGCCCCTCGCGCATTCCCTGCACGATGACCCGCGCCGCGTGGGCCGCCGTCGCCACCTCGGTCTTGAGCACCTGTGGCTGCCCGCTCTTGCCGCCGATCCGCGCGAGAACCTCCTTCGCGCCAACGGTCGCTTGCCCCGCACCCACAGACGAACCACCCTTGCCCGTCGAGACTCCCGCGACCGGTTGCCCCGCTTGCGCGCCCGACGGGCGTGCCTGGCCCGCGAACCGCGGCGTGCCCCCAGCCGCCCCCACCGTTCCAATCTGCGAATGCCCGGGCCGGGTTGATCCTTCAACCGTCCCCGCCGCGGCCGCTCCGGCATGCGCGGCGGCGGCCGGCGCAGGCTGGGTCGATGTCGACGGCACACCGGACGTGCCCGCACGCTCCGACTGCGGTGGCCCGCTCGGACGGCCAGACGCCTGCGCTCCTCCATCGGTGGTGACCCGGCGCGACGGCGTCGGCTGCGCCGGCGCCGTCTCAGAGCCTTCATTCGCCGCTTCAATCGCCTTCGGCGTACTCAGTTCTTGCGCCGCTCGCTCCGCCAGCGAGTAGTCGCGCGTGAGCTCCTGGGTGTGAGAGCGCTCGAGCGTCTCGCCTGGATCGACGTTCTCTGTAGCGTCCGGGGCTTCATCCTGAGACTGCTCAAGCGAACCCGCGGCGTCGGGAGTCGAGCCGACCTCCTCAATTGACTTGTCAGAGGGAGCAGGCTCCTCCGAGGTCGCCGTCGTTTCAGGCCCGGGCTCGTCCCGCGCCTCCGGCTGCTTGGCCGTGCTGGGACTGCGCCTCTCGGCAAGAAAAGCCGCGAAATCCGTGGGTGTCGGTGCCTGCGGGGCCGCGAGCGATCCGATCAGTTCCTGAACGAGCGAGGGGTTGGTCCCTGCGGGTGCTGCGAGCATCAAGGTGCCCCCTTCGCGACCGCGGCGAAAGTGCCACGGACGCGAAGAGCTTCAAGCAACTCCGCTGCCAGTTTCTGATCCTGCTTCACGAGCTCGGTGACGATCGCCGTCCTCACCTTGTCGTCCATCGCATCAACGTACGCGAGCACCTTCTGCATCCCCGGCCTCTCCGAGACATCAGCAACGCCCGAGGGGGTGGGCGCCGACGCGGGGGACGCGGCGGGGGTCGGGCCCGACGGCGGAGTCGAGAGCGGTTGCACCCCAGACCCCTTCAGCACCTCGAGCAGCACCGAAGTCGCGTCCTTGGGCTCGAGCTTCGAGAGCACCGTGAGCGTCTTCTGGAACTGCTCGCTCCCCACGGTCTCGATGTTCTGCTTCACCTGGTCGGCGTGGGCCTTCTGCGCATCGCGAAGGGCCGCCCAATCCGCGTCGAGCTTCACGCGCTCGCCGGCGAGCGTCTGCCGAAGGTCCTGAACTTCTCGCTTGAGGCGTTCGGCACGCTGGCGATCGAGCTCGGTGGACTGCACCCTGGCTTCGAGCTGCTCCGCGGCGGTGAGGGGCGCGAGTTTCTCCTTGCGCGCCGCTTCGGCTGTCACTTTCTCCTGCTCGAGCGTCGCGAGCTGCGCTTGCGAGGCCGCCTTCTCCTCGGAGATCGTGGTCGTCATCAGTTCACGGATGTGCTTGGCGCGTTCCATGTCGAGCCGGTCGGACTTGACGAGCCACGCCCCCACCGCGACCAAGGCGATGAGGTTCGCAAGCGCAAACACGCTGAGGGCAGTCCAGAGTCCTTTCATGTCCAAGTCTCCTCAAGGGCGGCCCTCATCACCGCCAGCTCGTCCAGCGCCGCGGTCTCTGCACGCTTGCGCTCCTGGGCCCACTCTTCGAACCTGCGTTCACGGAGCCGCTCGACCGCCTTGCGCCGGGTCGTGGCTTTCAGTAAGTCCCGCCTCGCGACGTCGATGCGCTGGTAGACGCCCGCGAGCCGGAGCGTGGCCTGCTGCGCCCGCGCGACCGCGTGCAACGCCGCGTGCGCCTGAAGCCGGACCGCCCGAAGCTGCACCGGTGCGCCGGGCGAGAGACGCTCTCGCATCTCGGCCCGCTCGGTCGCGATCGCGACCTGATGCCCTCGGATCTCTTCCTCGATCGCCGCCCGCTCCCGCTCGACCGTCGCGAGCGCGAGTTGGCGTGCCCGCTCCTCGGCGAGCCTCGCCCGCAGCACCGCCTCTAATCTGAAGACGAACTTGGCCATGGCTCTTGCTCAGCGTCCCTTGGGCTTGGTGAGTTTCGCGACCAGCTCCTTGCTCTCCTTCGCCAGCGAGAGCAACGATCGCCGCGCATCGGGGAACGCCGTCGTGTCCCCCCGCCCCTGGCGCAGCAGTTCGGTCAAAGGCCTGTAGTACTCGATCGCGGCGTCGGACTCCGCGCTCGACCCCTTCGCGTACGCGCCGATCTGAACCAGGTCCTCTACCTCGCGGTAGAGCGCGAGCAACCGGCAGAGCCACCGCCTCGCCTCCTGGTGCTCCGCGTCGGTCACGTCGTCCGCCACGCGGCTCACCGAATCCAGCACGTCCACCGCCGGGAAGTGCCCCTTCTGCGCGAGCTTCCGCGAGAGAATCAAATGGCCGTCCAGAATGCCTCGGGCCGCGTCCGCTACCGGCTCAGTCATGTCGTCGCCGTCAACCAAGATGGTGTACAGCCCCGTCACCGATCCACCCTTGGCCACGCCCTGCCGCGGCGACAGCGAACCAGCCCGCTCGAGCAGCAACGCCATCGACGAGAACACGCTCGGCGTGTAACCCTTCGTAGTCGGCGGTTCCCCCGCGGCCAAGCCGATCTGACGCTGCGCGTGCGCGAACCGCGTGATCGAGTCCATCATCAGCAGCACCGACCGTCCCTGCTCGCGGAAGAACTCCGCGACAGTGCACGCGAGCTTCGCCGCCCTCACCCGCAGCAGCGGCGACTCGTCGCCGGTCGCCACGATCACCACACTGCGGCGCAGCCCGTCCTCGCCCAGGCTGTGCTCGATGAAGTCTCGCACCTCGCGCCCTCGCTCGCCGATCAGCGCGACGACGTTGACTTCCGCATCACTCCGCCGCGCCATGGTCCCCAGCAGCGTCGATTTCCCGACACCGGGGCCCGCGAACACACCCATACGCTGCCCGCGCCCGAGCGTCGTCATCAGGTCCACCGCGCGCACCCCCGTGTGGAGCGGATCGCGGATGCTCGACCTCGACATCGCGTTGAGCGGCGCCGGGTTCAGCGGCCGCCGCACGATCTCCCCCACCGCGCCCCGTCCGTCCACCGGCCGCCCCAGCCCGTCGATCACGCGCCCGAGCAGACGCGTGCCCACCGCGCCGCTCTGCGTCACCTCTTCGCCCACGACCATGTCGCCCACCCGCACGCCCTCGGTCTGACCCATCAGCATCACGATCGCGCGTCCGTCCCCGAAGCCCACCACCTCACCCAGGAGCGGTCGGCGCGGGTCGCTCGCGTCGTGCGCCACGCTGACGAGGCTCCCCACCGGCAGCGGAAGCTGGTCCACGTGCACGCACAGCCCGCGCACCGCCGACACCGGCCCCGCGATCCGCATCGGCTGGACCTCGCGCAGTCGGTCCCGGACGCTCCCCATGAGTGTGCTCACGCGGTGCCCCCCTCCGGCGGGAGCGCGCCCAGCGGCAGAATCGCCGCGGCGATGCGGTCGAGCTGCGTCTGCACCCCCGCGTCGATCCACGCGCCGCCCGCGGATCTGACTTTGCACGAGCCTCGGGTCGCCTCCGTATCGGGCTCGATGCACACATGCGCCGCGTCACCGACAAGGTCCGACATCTTCGGCATCGCCTCCCGCACAATCGCGACATCGTCGGGATGCACGCGGATGGCGAGGCGCCCCGAGTTCATCGCGAGCTTGAGCGCGGCGCCCACCTGATCCGCGACGATCGACGCGTCCCCCGCCACCGCTCGCTTCACCACCCGCGCCGCGATCTCGAGCGCAAGCCGCACCACCTCGTTCGCCGCTTCCAGCTCGAGCTCGGCGCGGCACGCGCGGAACGCCCCGAGCCCCTCCGTCCAACCCGCCTCGAGCGCCGCCAGTTTCGCGCGAGACTCGGCGAGCGCCGCGGCGTGGCCCTCCTTGCGGCCCTGGGCCTGGCCCGCCGCACGCCCTTCCTCGGCGCCCTTGGCCCGCCCCTCTTCGCGCGCACCCGCGAGGATGCGGTCTCGCTCCTGCCGCGCCGCGCCGATGATCCGCTCCGCCTCCGCCTGCGCGACGAGCTTGAGACGCCTTCCCTGCTCGGCGAGGTCGCCGAGGTCGAGAACGACCGCGTCCTTCGCGAATGCCGCGGCCGCCGAGTGTCTGATGACCGCCATGGAGCGTCGTTCCTTCCGTCAGTTCAGACGAGCATCTCGCCCTCGCCGCCCCTGCCCTCGATGACCACATCGCCGCTCTCTTCCAGCCGCCGGACGATGTCGACCACGCGCTGCTGCGCGGACTCGACGTCGCTGACCTTGACCGGGCCCATGTACTCCATGTCCTCGCGGATGAGCGCCGCCGCTCGCTCGGACATGTTGCCGAAGATCTTGTTCTTGAGCTCTTCCGAGGCCGTCTTGAGCGCCAGCGCCAGCTCGCTGTTGTCGACTTCCTTGAGCACCGCCTGGATGCCCTTGTCGTTGACCATCCTGATGTCCTCGAACACGAACATGAGCCTGCGGATCTGCTCGACCAGGTCCGGGTCCTCGGCCTCCAGCCCCTCGAGGATCGCCTTCTCCGTCGAGCGGTCCGCGAGGTTCAGGATCTCCGCGACCGTCGGCACCCCGCCCGCCTTCTCCATGCTCTGCATCAGCATGCTCGACAGCCGGCTCTCCAGCCCTCGCTCGACCTCGCGGATCACCTCGGGGTTGGTCTGCTCCATGTTGGCGACCCGCTTGATGACCTCCAGCTGCTTCTGCATCGGGAGTCCACCCAGAATCTCGCTCGCCTTGTGGTGCGGCAGGTGGCACAGGATCAGCGCGATCGTCTGCGGGTGCTCGTCCTGGATGAACGTCATCAGGTTCTCGCTCTCGGCCCTCTGAAGGAACGAGAACGGCGTCTTCTGCACCTGCGTCTGGATCTGCCCCAGCATCCGCTCCGCGGACTTGGCATCCAGCGAGTTCTGCAGGATCTGCTTCGCGTAGTCGAGGTTGCCCTCGTTCATCGCGTGGCTCGCCACCGTGATCGAGTAGAACTCCTCCACCACCGCGCGGTGCAGCTCCGGAGGGACCCGCCCCAGCGAAGCCAGCTCGCGCGTCACTTCTTCCACCGCCTCCGCGGGCAGGCTCTTGAGCACGCTCGATGCGCTCTCCGGCCCCACCGCCAGCAGCAGCACCGCCGCCTTGGTGATGCCGTCGATCTCCTTCACGTCCGAAGGGAGCTTGTCGGTGGGCTTGCGGGCCATGGGCTCACTCCTCCGTCTCGATCCAACGGTTCAGCAGCCGCGCCGCCACACCCGGGTTGTCCTTAATCAGTGATCCGATCTGCTCCAGCATCTGCTGGCTCTGCATCTCGCTGTCGTCCACCTCGATGCCCGACAGCGCCTCCTGCGCCGCATCAGCCTCCCCGATCACGTCGGAGGTCGTCTCGAGCGCGGGCGGCAGCCCCACGAGCTCCTCCGCCGTCGGCATCTCCGACTTGCGGCCGGCCTTCTTCACCATCATGATCATCATGCCCATCGCCGCCACGCCCAGCACGCCCAGCACCAGCTTGTCCATCATGCCGCCCCCCAGCGCGAGCATCCCGCCGCCGCCGCCCCCGTTGCCCCCGGTCAGCCCGCCGCCCGTCGCGGCGATCGGCATTTCCGCCGGGATCATCGAGACGCTGATCATCTCCTCGGCCAGCGCCTTCACCGCCGCCGCGGTGACCGTCTGACCGCTCTGAACCATCAGCGCCCGCAGCTGCGGCACGAGACTCTCCACGATCATCGGTTTGATCGAGGCGACAAACTTCTGATCCACCTCGGCATCTGTCGGTCCCGCCGCGGGGGCACCGGCCGGGGGGGCCGCACCGGCCGCAGGCTTGACCAGACTGGCCACATAACCTCGCGGCACATTGACGCTCACCGCCACGAGCGTGGGATACCCCTTCGGGTCAACAACCGTCTCCGTCTTCTGCCCGACATGCACCTCGTTCTGAACTTTCGACTCCTCGGAGTTCTGGTTGCTCCCCGTTCCCCCCGACTGCGTGGTGATGTCCGCCGTCTGATTGGCCGTCGGTCCCGGGGTGCCCGCCGAGGACGTCTCGGTCGTGGTTGTCGTCGTCTTTGTCTTTTCCTTCTCCAGGGAGATCGTCCCCTGCTTCTCCGGCGAGTACGCGATCACCTCGCTCTTCGACCGCGTCACGTCCACCTGCGCAGTCACCGCCACCACCACTCCCGGGATGTACGACAGCAGCTCGTGGAACTTGTCCCGCACCGAGGTCTCGACCCGCGACGCGTGCTCCAGATACGTCGTGGGCAACTGATCGTCGTCGCTCGTCGGACGCAACTGCCGACCGTGCGCCGCGTCGATCACCCGGATGTTCGCCACCTCGAGCCCCGACACCGATCCGGCCACGATGCCCGCCACCGCGTTCACCATCCCCTGGCCCAGCGGCGATCCATCGCGTGTGCGGATGGTCACCGCCGCGGTCGGCGCCTTGGCGCGCGGCCCGAACCCAGCAGCTTGCGGCAGGTCCATCATCACCTGCGCAGACTTGACGTTCTCCAGCACCGCCAGGCACCGGCTCAGCTCGTTCTGCAACGCAACCTGATAGAGCTTGTCGTTCTGCTGACGGGAGTTCGTCCAGCTCTGCCGCTGGAGCACGTTCTCAAAAAGCAGCGCCTTGTCTCCAGGACCGACAAAGCCGTCCTCGAGCAGCGCCGCCCGGGCCTGCAGCTCGTCCTGCGCCCCCACGAGCAGCTTCCCGCCCTCAAGATAGGAAGTCACCCCCGCCAGTCGCAGCCTCGACGCGGCCCGATCAAGCTCCGCCGGCGCAAGGTTCGGGATCGGTGCCACCCGGGTCGGAGCCGCGGCGTACTGCGAGACAAGGAACAACGTCATCACCAGGATGACCGCCAGCGACCCGATGAGGAGCTTCTGCGTCGGGTTCAGCCCCGACAGATGCTTGGCAATTGTGGCGAAGACCCGCCTGAGCTGTTCCATCGCACCGGCCTCCCTGCCGAGACTGCGGCGCACTCCGTGCGCCCGACGAGACGTCCCGAGCGAGGAACGCTCTCGTCACCAGTCTTTCGGCTGGGGGCGGCAATGTGCTTGAATGGCGGGAAGGACAGGTCCGAGAACGCGGATGCTACACCCGCATCTGCTTCACCTCGTCGTACGCCTCCATCACGCGGTTGCGCAGCGCCTGCAGCATCCGGAACGCGTCGTCGGCCTTCCGCGTCGCGTCGATCACCCGCTCGACGTCGTTGCGCTCACCCGTGAGCACGTCTTCAACCGCCCGCGTCGCCTCCTGCTGGGCCCGGTTGACTTCATCGAGATTCTGCGCGAGCACGTCCTTGAACGAAGGGCCCTCCGGGCCCGACGTCTCGGGTCGCTTGGAAAAATCGGGGCGGAGAGGCGAAGCCCCTCCGACGCCGCCGATCAGTCCAAGTGGATCCGCCATGACAGTTCTCCGAGAAGGTGCCGCGCCCCGTGCGCGACCCCTGATAGTAGGTTATCCGAGCAAACGCAGTGCCTGCTGGATCATCTGCTTTGTCGCTTCCGCCGCGACGGCGTTCGCCTCGTACGCGCGAGCCGCCTGAACCGCGTTCACCTGCTCCATCACAGGGTTCACGTTGGATTCTTGCACGTAACCCGCCTGAGGCCCCTCCTTGATCGCGCGAGGATGCGCAGGGTCCCACTTCAACTGGAAGGGTGTCGGATCGTCCTCAATGTGCGAAACCTGCACCCCGTACTTGCGCCCCTCGGCCGTTGCTGCGCTCTTGTCGCCGGCGGAGAAGAAGACCATCTTCGCGCGGTACGGGTTGCCCTGAGCATCGACGGAGTGCCTGTTGGCGATGTTCGCCGAGATCGCCGTGAGCCGGGTTCGCTGGGCGACCATGCCGCTGGTGGAGATGTCGAGCAGGCCGTACATGCGTCAAACTCCGGGGATCAGGATCGCTGCGAAATGGCGGCGCGGAGCAACTCGCCCTGCTGCCGCATGACGTCCGCCGCGAAACGGAACTGAAGCCCGTTCTCGGAGAGGTCCTGCATCAGCCGCTCCAGGTCCCGGTTGTTCCGGTCGTGATACAGAATGTTCTGGCTCGGCGTCCGCGGCTCCACCTCGATGGTCCCGTCGCCGCGATGATTCCACTCTTTGGTCCGGGGCGGGGTGAACGCCCCCGTGTCGCTGCCGGACGCCTCCGCCCGCCGAGCCACCACGGCCGCGCGGAGCGCCGAGCGGAAGTCCTTGACCGAAAGGTCCTTGGGCTGAAAGTTCGGCGTGTCGAGATTCGCGATGTTGTGCACGATCTGCCGGTGCCGCTCGGCCGCGAAGTGCATTGTCTCCGCGAGCGCGGGTCGGGCACCGGAGTTCATCACGTCGCGGATCAGCATCGGAGACTCTTGTCGCGAAGAGCGTGCCAGAACCCGAAAGGGATCACAGCGTGTCGGCGACGAGCTTGAGTTCCTTCCACTTCTTCAGCTTGAGCCCCAGCGTCCGGACCCCGATACCCAGCGCCGTCGCTGTCCGTTGCCGATGACCCTTGAACTTCTCGAGCGTCCGCACAATGGTCTCCCGCTCGATCTCTTCGAGAGTCTTTGTGCTCTCGGAGGTGATGTCCTGCGGGGGCAGCTTGGACTCGATCATCTGCGTCACCGGGAGCATCGGCGTCGCCCGGAGCTTGAGCCATGGCTCCAACAAGTCACGCTGGATCGGAGCCCCGGACAAACCTGAGAGCACCACCGCACGCTCGCAGATGTTCTGCAACTCGCGGATATTGCCGGGCCATTGATACTCGGCGAGAAGCGCGACCGCCTCGATCGAGAACACGATCTGGGGCCGACCGTCCCGGGCACAGATCTCCCGAACAAAGTGCTGCGCCAGTTCCGCGATGTCCTCCCGACGCTCACGCAGCGGAGGCAAGTGAATAGGCAGCACGTGCAACCGGAAGTACAGGTCCGAACGGAAGTTGCCCTTCTCGACCTCGGCCGGAAGCTCACGATTGCTCGTCGCGATCACGCGAACGTCCACGCCGATCGATGTGCTCGACCCCACCCGCTCGAACGCCCGCTCCTGAAGCACACGAAGCAGCTTCGCCTGGATCTTCGGCGACACCTCCGAGACCTCGTCGAGCAGAAGCGTGCCACCGTCTGCGAGCTCGAACCGACCCTTCCGCGTCCGATCCGCACCCGTGAAGGCGCCCCGCTCGTGCCCGAACAGCTCGCTCTCGAGCAAGGACTCGGACAGCGCGGCGCAGTTCACCGCCAGAAACGGCCCCGCCCGCCGCGAGCTCATCTCATGGATCGCTCGCGACACCACTTCCTTGCCCGTCCCCGACTCGCCGGTCACCATCACCGTGCCGTGCGAGCCCGCAACCGCGGCGAGCTGGGCCCGAACCCGCTCGAGCGCGGGGCTGCGCCCGATCAGCCGTTCGCCACCCCGACGGTCGGGGGGCGGCTGGTCGGTCCGGCCCGCGCGGAGCACCGCGTTCTCCCGCACCAACCGCCTGTGCTCGGCGGCCCGCTTCACGCAGATGATCAGCTCGTCGCCCTCGAACGGCTTCGTGAGGTAGTCAAACGCCCCCAGCTTCATCGCCTTCACCGCGGTCTCGATCGTCCCGAACGCGGTCATCAGGATCACCGGGATCTCGTCGTCGATCTGACGCACGCGCTCGAGTAGCTCGATGCCGGTCATGTTCGGCATCCGCATGTCCGTCACGATCGCATCGGGCCTGCGCTGCGCGACTTGCGCAAGAGCGGCCTCGCCGTCCGGCGCCGACGCCACTTCGAATCCCGCCCGCTCGAGCGTGACGACAACCCCATCACGCATCATGTCCTTGTCATCTACAACAAGCACCATCGACATCACTGGATCTCCGGTTTCGCCGCGGCCGCGCCGGCGTTCAGGGGTTCAATCGGTTGACGGGCGACACTCTCAATAATCTCGGGGAACACGATCTCCGCGATCGCGCCTCGTGCATCCTCTCGGTTTCGCAGCGTGACGCGGCCCCCGTGCGCATCCGCGATGCGGTGCACGATCGCGAGCCCCAGCCCGGTGCCCGCGGCCCGTGTGGTGAAGAACGGGTTAAACACCCGGTGCATCACGTCCGCGGGAATACCGGTACCCGTGTCGATCACGCGGAGCGACACCGCCGCCGCGGACGCGCCGCGAGAATCCACCATCGGCTTCCGCTCGGCCTCGAACGCCAGCGTGTGCGCGGGCTCGCCCGTCTGCGCCATCGACTCGAACGCGTTCCTCACCATGTTGGCCAGCGCTTGCACCGCGAGGTGCGCGTCGACGTGCGCCACGACCTCTTCGAGCTCTTCGACACCCGTCACGCGCACGCTCCGCCACCCGGGCACTCCGTCGTGACGGCACGCCTCCACCGCCCGATGCACCAGCGAAGCCAACGAAACCCGCTCGGGCCGCAGCCTGAACTCCTTCGCGAACGTCAGCACGTCTCCCACGATCTGATCCAGGTTCTTCGCGGCCTCGCCGATCTTCAGCGCGATCGCACGCTGCTCCGGCCGATCCCCGAGGTCTTGATCAAGCAGCCTCGCGTACAAGCGGATGCCGCCGACGGGGTTACGAACCTCGTGCGCAATCCCCGCGGCCATCTCGCCCAGGGCCGCCAGCCGCCGCGACCGCTCCAGGGCCGCGTTGGCCTGCCCCAGCTCGAACGTCAGCCGCGACACCTCGGCGCGGAGCGACTCGTGCGACGCCTGCAGCTTCGCGGTCACCACGTTGAACGAGTCCATCAGCGCGGCGAGATCCTCAGCGGTCACCCGAGAAACGCGGGGCGCAACTGGTGCGGCAAGGTCGTGGGTCATCTCTTCACGCCTCCCGATCCTGGAATGCCGGCGCTTGGGGGCCAGCGGCCCCGTACGCACCGTGGGCCCGGCTCGAAGCGGCGAGCGAACCGAGGCCAGCCGCCGCTTCGTCGCGCGCGGCCGCCAGTCGCTCGAGCGCCATCGCGTCCTGGGCCGCGACCCGTGCGGCGCACTCCGAGACGGCGAGCATGCGCTGGCGCTGCGCCGCGTTCGCCCGCGGTACCAGCGGCGCGATGCGGTCGGCGATCACGCTCAGCTCGTCAAGGACCTTCCCGCGCCGCTCGACAAGCTCGGCCAGCTGCTCGACGTCCCGCGAGAGCAGCAGCTCCGACTGTCGCCCGGTGATGACTTCGAGCTCCGCCATCAGCGGCTCCTCGAGTTGAATCCAGCGATCCAGTGGGTCTTGGGTCTCACCTGTCGTCCTGCCTTGGGTCATCCTGACCTCCTCACGCCATTCCGCGGCGCGGCGACTCCGCCGTTGTTCATCCCCCCGCCCCGGAACTCGCCAGAGTTCCGAGCGTGACCTGCGAATCGAGCCACCGCTCCCAGTCGCGACGGGACATGGGCAGCGTCGGGTCGTCCCAAACACTCTCCGGAAGCGACTCGTAGAAGCGCTTCGCTCTCGCATTGGCCGTCTGGGCCCGGTCGAGCTGCCCCTGCGCAACCAGCGCGTTCACGATCTGGATCATCGCGACCAGCGCCGCCGGATCGCGCGGGTAACGCTCCTTCGCCCCGTCGTAGTACCTGATCGCAACGTCGTAGTCCTTCAGATCGAACGCGCAGTCGCCCATGTAGAACGCGGAGTTCCGCTCGTACAACTCCTCGATCGCCGACTTGTTCGGGATCGCTGCGAGCGTCGCCCCGACCTCTTCGTACACCGCGGTCGCCTTGAGGAGACGGTCGATCCGCTTCTGCTCAAGGTCCCGACGCTCACCCTCTGGACGGTCTTCGCCCTTGAGGTCCTGCGCGATCGCGTGCGAGGACAGCCGGTAACTGTCGGCGAGTTTGTACCGCGCCGCGTTCACACGATCCGTCACCCCGTCCTTCTCGGCGCGCTGCAGGTACTCTTCGAAACGCTCGATCGAACGTTCAAACTGCTGCGTGAGGTAGTAGTACTCGCCCAGCTCCAGCAGCGCGGCCCGGAACGTGTCCGTCCTGGTCCCGCCGACCGATCCCGCGACCACCCCGGTCAGCAGCCGCTCGGCCTCCTCGTCATTCTTCTGGTCACCGTCGAGCAGAAAGGTCTGCGCCAGCGGCACGATCGAAGCGTCCGCCCACGAGCCGGTGCCATCCACCTCGCGTCCCTCGATGATCGCGCGGTACGACTTGGCCGCCAACTCCAGATCGCCCCTGGCTTGGAACGCCTGCGCAAGCCGGAACCGCGCCTCCGCGTTGCGCAGATCAGACGGGAAATCGAGCACGAACTGCTGGAACGCCGTCACCGACGCGTCCAGGTCCCCCGCCCGATCAAACGCGTCCGCCGCGAACCACAGCGATTGCCCGTATGCGCCGTTGTCGGTCTGCACCACCTTCGCCGCGTGCCGGCGGTAGTACTCGCCCGAGGCCACGAAGTGCGTCCTCGCCTCCCGCTGCGTCGCCGGGTCCACGTTCGCCAGCGTGATCGCGCTCGTGCCCGCCGCGTCCAGGAGGATCTTCTCCGCCGTGCGCTTGTGCACCTCGGCCAGCGCCAGGTACACGTCCGCGCCCGCGTTCTCGCGCCCCGCCACACGCTCCGCGAGTTCCGCGAACCGCATCGCTTGCTCGTTCTGCCCTTGTTCGAACTGCTCCCGGTACCGCGCGAGCAGACTCGCCGCCACCGCTTGCGGCTGCGTCTCCCCTAACTCGCCGTCGTCCTGGATCACACCCACGAGCCGTTCGTAGGCCACAAACGCATCTTCCAGAAGCTCGGGCCGTTCACGCGAGAGACGCGTGTCCAGTTCGGCCAGGCCCAGGAGCGCCCCCGCGACCTCGGGGCTGTACCCGAACCGCTCGATGATCGCCGCGTACCGATCCTTCGCCGCGAGCAGCCCCTCTTCCCCCTGCTCCCGCTCCACTCCCGCGCGAAGCAACTCAACCGACGCCATCAGCGGGTGCTCATCGCCCAGCAGTTGCGACGCGACTTCCAACTGAGACAACGCGTGGTCCCGATCCCCCACCGCGACATACGCCCTGGCCAGCGCCACATGCACCTCACCGCGCACTTCTTCATTGCCCGAAGCGCGGTCCAGCCCCACGAGCGAACGCACCGCCTTGGTGATCGCGTCCTCCGAATACCCCTGCCGCACCAGCAGCGAGATCTGCCTCGCGATCGCCCAGAGCTTCACCTGCTCCTCCGCGTCGCGATCCGAGAGCAACCCGTTCAGCAGGTCGAGCGCCCGCGACTCGTTGCGGTGCTTCCCCTCCATGCTCTGCGTCACGATCCGCTGCACAATCTCCGTGCGCTGCGACTTCATCGCGTCCGTGAGCTCCCCCACGTACCGCAGCGATTCCTCGACCTCGCCCTCGTCCAGGTGCGCGTTCGCGAGGAACCAGCGGTCCATCTCCTCGAGCGTCGCGTTGATCTTGACGGCCTCGTCGTACTCGCGGATCACGTTCCGGTTGTTCTCCGGGCGATTGATCCCCAGCTCCCGCTGACCCTTGTACAACGACCTCGCGCGGATGAGATGAAACTCTCTCCGCTCCTCCGGGCTCGCCGCCTTCGCAAGCTTCGGCAGAACCTTCGTGTTCAGCGTCTCGATCGCCTCACCGTACCGCCCTTCCTTCTCCATCACGGCCGCGGCATGGATGTCCCCGCCGACCTCCGGCTTGGGCGCGTGCTTCACCGCGTACACCATCCCCGACACCAGCAGCCCCCCAGCCACCAGCAGCGCCGGGACCTGCCAGATCTCGCGCCAACGCGGCGACGTGGCGGCCACCGCCGCTTGTGCGGGGGCTCCGCCCTCACCGCCGGGGTTCGCGTGCGCTTCAGACACTTGTTCCTTCCATCGACGAGTCGGGACGCGCGGCTTTCGCGCATTCCCACGAAGTCCACCTCTTTGTTATCGGGCGACGCCGCGGAAGGACTCAAAAAGGCCCCCCTTCCTCAAAAAAAGGAAGAAACGACCCTTTCAAAATGCGAACAACCTACGGCGATTCCTCGTCGGGGTCGGACTCGTCCTCATCCGCCACCGCCACCACCGTGCCCGCGATCTGATCGGGCCTCCCTCTGCCACCGGAGTCCAGAAGGCCCAGCAGCGCTAAGGGAAGCGCCGCCCATTTGAGCAGGTTTCGTGCGAGCACCCTTCCAAGAGCCGGGAGCTGAGCGATCGGCTCACCAGAGCTCGCCCGGACGACCGCGATCACCCTCAACCCCATCACCAGCTTGCCCGGTGTGCGGCCCGAGACCGTCTCGCTCGTCACACCGAGCACAACCGCGCACACCAGCGCGCCCAGCAGCGAGTCGAAGAACGGCACAGACCCCTGATTCGCCGGTCCGCTCCCCGGCCCGAACGCGGCGAACACCCCCTGCGAAATCGCGACGCACAGCGCGACGTCCAGCGCCGCCGCCGCCACTCTCCGCGAGGTCCGCGGCAGCGAGAAGCCGAAGGGAAGCTGGAAGGCTCGCCGCTCCTCGGGTGTCAAGACAAACGCCAGCGTCGAACTCGTCACCATCAGCAGAATCAGCACGAGCAGTCGGTACTCGCTCCGCGAGACCGGCCCACCCAGCTTCAGCGGCCCGTCGTGCAGAACAGCGGCCCCCGGGATCGCGACCTCCCAACCTCGCCGCGACAGCCGCCCCCGATCATCCTCGGCGGTCCACGCCACCAGCAGGTGCGAGGCGTCGAAGAGCGGAACGCTCGCGCACCGCCGCGGCACCTGCGCCGCTCGGGCGACGCTCTTCCAGCCCGTCACCGGATCAAGGATCTCCAGAGAGAGCCCGTCCGGGTCTCGCCAACGCGTCGCGACAAGAGTGTCCGCGAACAGGAAGACCCGCATCACTTCGCCACCGGTAGACCCGAGCGCCGGGATGCTCCGGCGCGCCCAGTCGAGCGGGAGCGGTCCTTCCGGTGCATCCCAGATCGTCGAGACGCGTTCGCCGCTCTCGACGTCAACCGCACCCGCGGGCCAGCTCAAGCCCGCGCTCCACTGGTTCCACTCTTCTCCGGCCCCGACAAGCAGCGACACCGAATCGCCCGAGCCAAGCACGTGCACCGAGTCCGCGGTCGCGAGGCCGACCTTGACTTCCGAAGGCATGATCAGTTCACGCCACCTGGAGTCGGTCAGAAGCCACGCGGAAGCGCCCTCCGCAGACCGCACGACCAACACGGGCCCCT
>JBMOHX010000030.1:0-19325 GCA_049317625.1 Phycisphaerales bacterium | reverse complement strand
TGGCGCGCGGGAGAGGGGCACGGACCTTTGAACGACGGACCGGACCACACCCTCGATCCGCTCATCGAGCGCTATCTCGACGGACTCCTCGAGGGCGAACAACTCGCGAAGTTCGAGGAAGCGGCCGGACGCGACGCCGCTCTGCGCGAGCGGCTCGAGCTGCAGGCGAGCATCGACCGTTCGCTCGGCCGTCTGTTCACATACCCCGCGCCAGAGCCCGCACGGGAGCAGCCGCCGACGCCCGCGCACCGCCCCTTGCCCGTGTGGCAGCGGCCGGTGTCATGGCGGCACATCGCGGCGGTCCTTGTCCTCGGAGCCGCGGTGGTCGTCGCGATGAACTGGCCCCAACAGCCTCCGCCAGCGCAACGGATGGAGCCGCTGGCGGTCTACCGGAATCTGAAGAACGCTGGGTGGCCCGTCGAGTTCGAGTGCAAGACCGAGCGCGAGTTCGCCGAGGTGATGCAGACAAGGATGGGGCATCCGCTCTACGTCCCGGCTGAGACGCCCGGAGTGGTGGTCGCCGGCTGGTCGTACAGCTCGGGATACACCGGCAGCCCCCTGGGCCCGACGACCATGTACCTCATCACGCGGGTCGACCAACAACCGGTCGTCGTGATGATCGACAAGGCGGAACACGACCGGGAGCTGTGTCTCCCGCGCGGGTCGGACCTCCACCTCTACCGCGTGCGGATCCAGGACATCGTGATCTACGAGATCTCGCCGCTGAAAGCGCCGCGTGTGACCGAAAGCCTCCAGGAGATGCCGCGGTAGTCGTCAGGCACGCTCCGCGAGCCACCACCGGCGCTTCATCGGACGAGGGCGGTTGGGACCGAACTTCTCCATGCCCCGGCGGATGGCGGCGATGGCCTCTTCACAGGAGTCGGTGACGGTCAGCATGTTGGCGTCGCCGGGATCGATCGTGCCCTGACGCCCCAGGGTGTCGGTGATGAAGGCCAAGAGGGGCTTCCAGTACTCGGTGCCCATGAGCACGATGGGAAAGGACTCGATCTTGCGCGTCTGTACGAGCGTGAGCGCCTCGAACAGCTCGTCGAGTGTGCCAAACCCGCCGGGCAGCACGACGAAGGCATACGAGTACTTCACGAGCATGACCTTTCGGACGAAGAAGTACCGGAAGGTGATCCAGCGGTCCAGGTACGGGTTCGGCCTTTGTTCCATCGGCAGTTCGATGTTACAGCCGATCGAAGCTCCCCCGGCCTCCTTTGCCCCCCGATTGGCGGCCTCCATGATCCCAGGACCGCCGCCGGTCATGACGACGAGGTTCTCGCGCGCGATCGCGGCCCCAACATCTCTCGCCAATCGGTAGTAGGTGTGCGACTCCGGAAACCGTGCGGAACCGAACACCGTCACGCAGGGACCCACAAAATGGAGAGCGCGAAAGCCCTTGAGGAACTCAAAGAAAATGCGGGTGGCTCGGATGAGTTCGGAAAGGCGGGCTCGCGGTCCCTCAAGGAAACCCCTAACTTCCGTTGATCCGGGCCCTTGCGGCCACTTTGGCGTTCGCGGTTCGGTCATATGCAGTTTCTCGGGTTTTTCACCCGTGTTCCCACAGACACCAGGACTCGGACTCAATTCGCGGCCCCTGGTACTGGATATTCAACAAAAATCGCTAGTAGAATCTCTAGATCTTCAGAAAGGTGAAGCTTTGTACGGGACATGTATGCCGCGACTGAACGTTTGAAATAGAGTACGTGGGTCGTATCGTGGAGTCGGGGGAAACCTTAGACCCTTCGGAGACGCGCCTTGACAACGACAATTTCTCGCACGCCCACCAGGATTCCTGGGACTGAAGGGGCTTTCTTTGCTGCACTGGTCGCGGACAGCGCCGCCTCAGTGATGCTTGTCGCCGACGACGGCACGATCGAGTTCGCGAACTTCGCGGTCGGCAGGCTCTTTGGCCGGGCCGCGGAGGAGCTGATCGGGCAGTCGTACGCCTCGCTTTTCGATGAAACGGGCGGCCGCGAGCGCATGGACATCCTGCGCGATGCGGTCCGGCTCGGCGAGGTCATCACCGTGGACGGCATGCTCAAGGGCCGCCTTGTTCGCTGCACGTACCGCCAGGTGCCCGTGGCCGGTGGTCGGGCTCGCGCCCTTATCGTCTCACGTGCCGCCCAGACGGCGGCGGAGATGGAGCCAGCCCCCGCGGGTCGGTACTTCAAGGCGAAATCGTCTGACTCCGGTCCGCTCGGCCTACTCACGCCGCGCGAGCTCGAGATCATGCGCCTTATCGGCCTGGGGCTTTCCACCGCGGCGATCGCGAAGAAGCTCCACCGGAGCGTCAAAACGATCGAGTGGCACCGCGTGTCGCTCGGGACGAAACTCGGCGTGACCAACCGCGTAGAACTGGCGAGAATCGCGATCGCGGCGGGGCTTGTCGGGGTCGGAGAAGACTCCGAGACCGAGGCCAAGGCCGCGAAGGCGGCGACGTAAGCCGTCGCGATCGTTGCCACGGCTGTTGACAGGCGAGCGGCGATCGGTGAGAATGCGGTCTCAAGAGGGCAACCTTGAAGGGACGACGGGTCCAATCCACGCTCGCTTCCGCCGTGACAGGTTCACGGGCGGTGTGGTACCGGCTTGGCGTGCTGCTGGTTTTCGCGGTGCTCGTCTTGGGCCAGTCGGTTCTGCCAGCTGGCCACTTGGCCTCTGAAGAGACCAAGGCCGAGGACTCGGGAAGAAGTTGCGAGACCTCTGACGCTCGCCACGTTGACAAAGACGGCTGCCCGCACGAGCACGACGGGGAGCACGATCCGTCCACGTGCGGGATCTGCAAGCAGCTGATGCTCGCCAAGAGCCTCGTCGTGGGCTCCACGAACGACGAGTACATCGTCGAGTTCGTGGAAGTACCAGACGGCCGAGTCATCGGTCTCGTGCACCGGGCCAGACCGGAGCTCGCCAACGCGCGTCCGCGCGGGCCGCCCGCGGCGGATCTCTGATCAGATCCGCGTTGCGCGACCGCCGCCGCTCCAACTGAGCGGGCTGGCCCCGGCTCTACCTCCATCGCCGAGTCCCAAAGTTGAAAGCACGAGCCTTCACCCTCATCGAGGTGTTGGTCGTCGTCGCCGTCATCGCGATTCTCATCGCGATCCTGCTCCCTTCGCTCTCGAAGGCGCGGGTCTCGGCGCGAACGACCAAGTGCCTCGCCAACATCCGAAGCCTTGAGATCGCCCAAACGATCTACGCGGACGCCTACAAAGGCGCTCTTGTGGACGTTGGTTTGGCTCACGGCGGCTTCGGGGATGCCTCCATTTCCTGGGCCGCCACGCTCTCGGACTACTACGACAGCCCGCTCTCGGTGCGAAGCCCGGGCGACGCCAGCTCCTACTGGCCGACCGACTCCGGCGGTCAGGGTCTTCTACTGAACGATGCCCCTCGCCGCACGAGCTACGGGATGAGCAACTATCTCAGCCGGACCTATAACCCCGGCCTCTCGCCCAGGGAGCCGTTCGACAGGCTCGAGCGCATCCCTCGCCCCGACGCGACGGTGCAGTTCCTGCTGATGACAGAGTCGGGGGACTTCGCGGTTTCGGATCATCCGCACGTGGAGAACTGGGGCGACGCCCGCCGCGCACCGGGCGTCGCCTCGTCTCAGGTCTTCATTCACAAGTGGGGAGGCGGAGCGCGAAGCCCCAGAGGGCTGAGCAACTACGGCTTCCCGGACGGGCACGCGGCGACCCTGCGCTTTGACGCGGTGTACACCGACGTGCGTACGAATCGATTCAACCCCGAGATCGCGAGCTAGCGACCCGGGCAGGATCTCAGAAAGGTGTCGAGATGAAGGGCAACTGCTGGGGATTGTGTGCGGTCGGAGCGGCCGCGAGTTCGGTGTTCGGCCAGCACGGGGGAGACGTCGGCCTCTCGGTGACTGATGCCGCGATCAGGACGAACGACCGGGTCTATCTCGCGGACTTCGGCGAGTTGGCGGCGAACTTCACCGACGAACCGGGGTTCGACTGCATCCCCGGTACCTTTGCGCCGGGATCGGCGCTCGGATTCACGGCGCACGGCGCTCTGCAGAAATGGAATGGGTCGGGGTTCGCGATCGCAGAGGAGCGGTTGGAGATCGGCTTCGGTGGCGTGCTTTCGGCGCTCACCCCGCTCGACAACTCGGACGTGTTCGGGTTCTCGCTGCCTGTTGGCGCGAACGGCCAGTGGCACCGGCACCTTGAGTACACACTGCAAGCACCCGCGACGGATGGGGCGTACCTGCTCGCGCTTTCTCTCGCATCGTCGGACACGGGACTCGCCCCGAGCGAGGTGTTCTACATCGTGTTCAACCAGAACTTGAACGAGCTCCAGCACGACAAGGCGGCGCAGTGGGTCCGTGACAACCTTCTACTCCAACCCTGCCGCGCAGACTGGGATGGATCCGGTGGCGTCGACGGTGACGACGTGATCGCGTTCTTCGCGGATTGGGACGTGAGCGACGCGGACTACGACGGCTCCGGGGGCACCGACGGAGACGATGTCATCGCGTTCTTCAGCGCGTGGGATCGCGGCTGCTGAGTAGTGATCGAACTCACGCGGGCCGTGCCGAAGGGCGCGGCCCACGATTGTGTCCGGACTCAAAGAGCGGATACGCTAGGAACCACAATGGAACACACGCCGGCGCTACTGATTGAAGGACTGAGCTTCCGATACGAGGGGACCGCGCCGGACGCGGGAGGAGCCTCCTCGTACTCGCTCGACATCCCTCGCTTCGAGCTCGCCAAGGGCGAACAGGTGCTGCTCACGGGTGGGTCCGGCTCGGGGAAGAGCACGCTGCTGCAACTGATCGCAGGACTGATGGACCCCAACAACGGGAAAGTCCTCGTGGCGGGCACGAACGTGCACGCATTGCACGGTGCCAAGCGCGACGCGTTCCGCGGCCGCTCCATCGGCATGATCTTCCAGACGTTCAACCTGCTCCTGGGCTTCAGCGCCGCCGAGAACGTGATGGCGGCGCTCATGTTCTCCAGCATCCCCGCGGCCGAGCACCCGGGCAAAGCCAAGTCGCTGCTGGACCGCCTTGGGATCACGCGGCACAACGCGCGGGTCGAGCACATGTCGGTGGGTCAGCAGCAGCGCGTCGCGGTCGCGCGTGCGCTCGCCTGCGGGCCGGCGCTCGTGCTCGCGGACGAGCCGACGGCGAGCCTTGATCCGGAGAACAGCGACGCGGCGATGGCGATGATCCAATCCGCGTGCCGCGAGTCGGGGGCGGCGTTGCTCTGCGTGAGCCATGATCCTTCGATCAAGTCGAGGTTTGAGCGGATCGATTCACTCGCGGGCCTCAAAGCCGGCGCCAAGGAGGTCGCGCGATGACCGACTTCACGATCATCCTGCGTTCGATGCGGGTGCGGATGTTCTCGACGGTCACCACGGTCGTCACCGCCGCGGTCGCGGTGGCGCTGATGCTGGTGATCCTGTCGATGAAAGACTCGGGCCGCAAGGCCTTCGAGCGCGGCAGCGGCGACATGCACCTGGTCGTGACCGCGGGCGGCGCGAGCCCGATTGACGCCGTGTTGAACTGCATCTTCTACGCGAACCCGCCCCGGAGCCCGTTGGCGTGGACGCAGTTCGAGGAACTCCAGAAGCGTGCGCCGTGGGCATATGCCATACCGACCCAGCAGGGCGACAGCTACGCGGGGCAGCCTGTGCTCGCGACCACCGAGGACTTCTTCGCGAAGTTCAAGCCCAACCCCGGCGAGTCTTGGAAGCTGAAGGACGGACGGTTTTTCACAGCGCCGTTCGAAGTCGTGGTCGGTGCCGCGGCAGCGGCGGCGACCGACCTTCGGGTTGGTGACAGGATCTACCTCGCCCACGGTGTCGGGAAGAACACCGGCCCAACGAAGGCTCCTCCGAAGGAGGAGGAGCACGCGCATGACGACCATGACCATGCCCATGACCACGATCATGATCACGACCATGACCACGCGCACGACGAAGCCCACGCCGAGGACGGGACGCACGTGCACGATGAGTTCGTGTACACGGTGGTGGGCGTGCTGGAGCCCACGGGCGGGAGCCACGACCGCGCGGTGTTCACCGATCTGAAGAGCACCTGGATCATCCACGCCCACGAGCGGCGCGTGCGGGAAACGCCGGACGCGAAGACAACCGAGGCGGACCTGCTTCCCGCGGACCGGCTCATCACCGGCGTCTATCTACGGCTGGTGACCCGCGAGGGCTCTGACGCTCCCGCGAACCTGCCCCAGGTGTTCGACACGCTGCGGCGCGACGGCTCGATCACGGTCGCGCAACCGGCGCAGGAGATCGCGGGCCTCTTCAAGATCGTGAGCAACATCGACAAGCTCTTCGTCGCGATCGCCGCGGTCGTGATGGTGAGCAGCGGCATCGCGATCCTCCTCGCGCTGTACAACTCGATGGAACAGAGGCGTCGGCAGATCGCGGTGCTCCGCGTTTTGGGGGCGAGCCAGGCGCGGGTCTTTGGTCTGGTCATCACCGAGTCGGTGCTCATCGGCGTGCTCGGCGCGGCGGTGGGGATCGTGCTCGCGATGGTGGGCGCCGCCCTTGCCGCGGGCGTGCTGAAGGAGTCGATCGGCCTCGTCGTCTCGCCATCCCTCCCCCCGGTCGAACTGGTTTCCGTGGTCGTTGCAACCGTGGCGCTTTCGGCCGTGGCGGGCGCGATCCCCGCAGCGGTCGCGTACCGGACCTCGGTTGCGCGGAACCTCCGGCCGCTGGGCTGAGCCGCGCGGATCGGGCGGCTTACGATCCCATGACGGGAGGTTCCGATGAAGACGTTCTGGTTCGGCCTGGTCCTTGTGCTGCTCGTGGGCGTGTCGTACGCGTCGTGGTCCGCCATGGCGGCATCGCGCCAGAGGGCGATCGCGCAGGAGCAGCAAGCCATCGCGGCGTCCGAACGCGATCGCGCGGCGAAGGCGGCTGCGGAGGTAGCTGCCGCAGCCCAGGCCCCCACGGTGCCGCCCCCCACTTCCCCCGCCCCCGTCGCCAGCGCAACGGCTCCGGCACCATCGACCCCCGCTCCGACCGCGCCCACCCCTACCCCGGTCGCCCCCGCGGCAACCGCGACCCCCGCCACGCCCTCGCCGTCGCCCACGAAGATCGACGGTGCGGCACCTCCTCCCGCGGCACCCGAAGCGACGACGGCCAAGCCTGCGGCGGAGACCAAGAGCGGCGGGACCGTGGGCGCGACGACCGGGGCCTACCAGATTGCCCCGAGCAAGATGGAGCCGCAGCCAGACGGTTCGGTGCTGGTCGAGGGCGCGTTCACGGTGAAAGGCGACGGAAGCGACGCGAAGCCGTTCGAGATTCCGTGGGAGCTGCTGATCGCCGCGGAGAAGACGTACAACCCGTCTGAGAAGCTGACGACGATCCCGCAGGCGATCGCGATGCTCGACGGGAAGCGGGTGCGGATCACGGGATATGTCGCGTTCCCGCTGTACGTGCAGCAGCCGCGGGAGTTGTTGTCGATGCTCAACCAGTGGGACGGGTGCTGCATCGGCGTGCCGCCGACGCCGTACGACGCGATCGAGGTCTCGATGAAGGACGTCGTCGCGGAGGACGACCGCATGGCGACCTTCGGCGTGATCGAGGGGAAGTTCGGCGTGAAGCCCTACGTCGTGGGCGACTGGCTGGTGGGGCTGTATGTGATGGAAGACGGGAAACTGACCGCCAAGCAGTTCAACGGCGCGGGGACCTGAGGCTCAGAGCCACTGGCGCCTGCGGAAGTAGAAGAGCATCGCGCCGGCGATGACGGCGCACAGCGCGAGGCAACCGACGTACCCGTACTTCCAACCGAGCTCGGGCATGCTGAGTGCCGAGGCGTCGCGGTCAAAGTTCATGCCGTAGATGCCCACGATAAACGTGAGGGGCATGAACAGCGTCGCGATGACGGTGAGCACCCGCATCACTTCGTTCATCCGGTAGCTGGCCAGGGAGAGCTGCATCTCCATCAGCGAGGTGCTGATCTCGCGGTGGTTGTCGACCAGATCCATCAACTGCACACAGTGGTCGTAGCAGTCTCGGATGTAGACCCGGGTCTCTTGCGTGATCACCGGGCATTCGTCGCGGAGGAGTGTGTTGGTAAGGTCGCGGAGCGGCCAGACGGCGCGCCGAACGACCATCAGTTGATGCCGCAGCTGGTAGATGGCGTGCGTCGTCGAGGTCGACCAGCTGGCGGTGAGTCCCTCCTCGATACTCTCGATCTCGTCGCCGATCCGCTCGACGACGGGGAAGAACCCATCGGTCCCGGCATCGAGGAGCGAGTACGCGAGGTAATCGGCCTCCGCCGCTCGGATTCGCCCGAGGGATCGACGGATCCGGTCGCGAACGCCTTCGAAGCAGTCGGCGCGGCCTTCCTGGAAGGTGATCACGATCCCCTTCATAAGGAAGAGACTGATCTGCTCGGTGACGACCGAGTGCTCGGGCCCAGGCTCGGGCGCGCGGAAGACCAGGTACAGGTACCCGTCGTAGTTCTCGACCTTGGGCCGCTGGTAGGTATGGACGACGTCCGCGAGCGAGAGGCGGTGGAACCCGAAGCGGGTTCCGAAAGCCTGGATGATGGCGGGGTCGCCGAGCCCGGTGACGTTGATCCAGACGACGCGGTGCTTGCCGATGAATCCGTCGAGATCGGCCATGGTGGCGTCGCGCAGCTCGACGAGCGCCTCGGGCCCGTAGCCCATCACGTCGATGACCGGCCGCGCGGCGTTGGGGTCGACGGTCAGTGCGCCAGGCATCGCCCCCGGGGGCGGTCGAATCTCTCGGCGACGGGTGATCTTGAGGATTTTTGCCACCTTGGATTGCGACACGGGATGGCTCCGTCCGGGGGAGAGGAAGGGGACTGGGAACCAGTGTACCCTTCGGTCATGAACAAGAGCGTCCTGATCATGGCGGCGGCGGCGGTGCTGATGGGCTGCCAGTCCGCGTATTACGGCACGATGGAGATGTTCGGCAAACACAAGCGAGAGCTGCTGGTGACGCGCGTCGAAGCCGCCCGCCAGGAGCAGACCGAGGCCAAGCAGGAGTTCACCGATGCGCTCACCCAGTTCAGCGCGCTGATCAACTTCCAGGGCGGGGACCTCAAGGCCGCCTACGACAAGGCCAACTCCGAGTACGGCGACTGCGAGTCGAAGGCCGCGTCGGTGAAGAAGCGAGTGAAGTCCGTGGAGGACGTCGGGGAAGCGCTCTTCAAAGAGTGGGAGCAGGAACTCAAGCAGTACGGCAGCGAGTCTCTCAAGCAGAAGAGCCAGGCCCAGCTCACCGAGACACGCCTCAAGTTCGGCGAGATGCTGGGCGCGATGAAAAAGGCGTCGACGTCCATGGACCCCGTGCTGGTTGCCTTCAAGGACCAGGTCCTGTTCCTCAAGCACAACCTCAACGCGCAGGCCGTTGCCTCTCTGAAGGGCGAGGTCGCGCGGCTCGAGACCGAGATCGCCTCGCTGATCGAGCAGATGGAACGGTCGATCGCCGAAGCCGATCGGTTCATCCAGCGCATGGGTAAGTCGGAGTAAGAGTCGTCATGGCCGGCAACAACTTCGATCACTATTCCAAGAAGGCCCGCAGCGCGATCAACCGCTTCTACGAGCACGCGGACACGCGGACGCTCAACGCCCTTCAGGAGCTTGTCTCCGACATCGCGCTCGCAGAGGGCGCAGCCGTTGAGAAGCACTGGACCAAAGCAAAGACGCTCCTCGAGAAGGCCGGCGCCTCCGCCGCGGACGTTGCACGAGTCACGGCGGGGAAGGACCTCAAGGCCTTCGCGGCGTTGGTCGGCAAGCTGGTGAAGCCGTCGTGAGTTCGAGCGGGTGCCAGCCTCGGAACCCGGGTGACGCGGACCGCTGCCCGAGGTGCGGAGCCGTGAGCGCGGGTGTCGTGTGGGTACACGGGCACGGGCAGTGCACCCGGTGCGGGTCGGTGCTCATGCCCTGCTGCCAGCCGGACCAGGACCCGGGTGACGACACGTCCGCATGCGATCCAGGAGCTCGCGGCGGGCGTTCGGCGAGCGGCGATCCGGCGACGGGTGACGAGCCACCGATGGGCTGACCCCTGCTTCGGGGCCAGGTTCGGCGTGCAATGAACGCCGTCCACGACTCGGCCGATCCCGTGCAGCGAGAGGGAGACGGATCGGATTGGATCGTCTATACTTATCGATACGTATAGGCGTATCCATCCATGCCCAGACCGACACCACAGAGGCCGAACGACCCCGTGTTGAAGGCCACCCGGATCTTTCGCAGAGCTGGGGGCACGCTCCGCGCTGCCGCCGCGCTGGGGGCTGGCATCCACCCACGCACCCTGCGTGCGATGCTGGATGCTGGTGAGCTCGACCGCGTCAGCCGAGGTATCTACCGGCTGGCGGACGTTTCGCTGATCTCGAATCCAGACCTCGTCGTCGTTGCGCACAAGGCTCCAGCCGCTGTGGTCTGCCTGATCTCCGCGCTGGCGTACCACGGCATCACAACCCAGATTCCGCACGCTGTGGACATCGCTGTCGCTCCCGGCTCGCGTACGCCCAAGCTGGATCACCCTCCGGTGCGGGTGTACCGGTTCGGGGGCCAGTCGCTCACCGAAGGCACTGAGAAACACACGATCGACGGCACACCCGTGCGTATCTTCAGCGCCGCCAAAACCGTCGCCGACTGCTTCAAGTTCCGCAATCGAGTTGGCATCGAGGTGGCTGTCGAAGCCCTTCGGAGCCACCTCCGCGGCCGCGGAGCCAACGTCGATGAGTTGATCCGGTTCGCCGAGATCAATCGTGTACGGAGGGTGATGATGCCGTACATCGAGGCGGTCCTTTGACCAAAGGGAGGCCCGCCAACATCGCTGCATCCGCGCACGCGCGGCTCATGAACCTGGCCCGCGCGGGCGGCAGGTCGTTCAACGACCTGCTCCAGCTCTACGCGATGGAGCGGTTTCTGTACCGACTCTCCCAATCGTCACACAGCCAGAAGTTCGTGCTCAAGGGAGCACTGCTCCTACGCGTCTGGAGTCCCGAGACCTACCGCACGACGCGAGACATCGATCTGCTCGGTCACCTGGCGAACGATGTCGACACTGTCGCCGGAGTGGTACGAGCAGTTTGCCGACAGGAAGTCGATTCAGATGGGTTGGAGTTTGATGCCGAGACCGTTCACGGCGAGGCCATAGTTGAAGACGGCGACTACCAAGGTGTCCGCGTCACATTCCGGGGTCACTTGGGCACGGCACGGGCGAGCATGCAAATCGACGTCGGGTTCGGCGACACCGTGACCCCTTCGCCGAGCGAGATCGATTACCCCGTGTTACTCAACAACCCGGCACCGCGGCTGACCGCGTACCCGCCCGAGACGGCCATTGCCGAGAAATTCGAGGTGATGCTCAAACGAGGCGTGGGCAACAGCCGGATGAAAGACTTCCACGACATATGGTGGCTCGCGCAGTCGCGGGAGTTCGAGGGAAGGGTGCTGGCCGCGGCGGTGAAGGCGACGTGCACACGGCGCGGCACGCCGATCGTCGAGCACCCGACCGCGCTGACGCGGACCTTCGCCGAGGATCCATCGAAGGCTGCGCAGTGGCGGGCCTTTCGCGGCCGCCTTGCGCCCACAAACTGCCCTGAAGAGTTCGGAGCCGTCGTTGAGGTCGTGAGGGCGTTCATGCTGCCCGTCGCTGCCGCTCTCGCTTCTGCGCGGGAACTCACGATGCGTTGGCAGCCGCCGGGGCCGTGGAAATAAGGCGCCGCACTCAAGAAGATCCAGAGCCAGAAGGCCGTGGCATCAAAGCCAGCGTTCGCTCGCCGCAAGCCTTTCGCACCCTGCGGAACCCAAGCCACTGTGAACGGCTCCAAGATGTCCAAACGCCGCGCCCCCTCGGTCGGGCGGTAGCGAATGGGCGGGCCGGGGGGCTTTGGTCGGTGCGCCTAGGGCAGAATAACCGCCGACCGCGATGATCCCCCACCCCGCAACGGACGATACCAACCGAGATGCTGTTCCCCGGGTCCTCCCCCCATCACGACGCCAATCGACGGCGGCACGGACGAGTGTGCCTGCAGGACATCACCTGCAGCCTCGGCGCGGTGCTCGACCTCTCGGCGTCGGGGCTGCGGGTGCGGACCAGGGGTAGCATCCCGAGCACGGGAAGCCAGTTGGCGGTTTCAATTGAGGGGATGGACCAGGCGATCGTGCTGCCCTGCGTGGTGCGCTGGACGCGCAGGACGGGGCTGCTCAGCCGCGAGGTCGGGCTGGAGTTCACGGATTTGAACGCGGAGCAGAAGCGGTGGCTGAGCGAGCTGGCCAAGACCTCGGCCTACAACGAGTTTGTGCGCCGGCGCACACCGTTTGAGGATGACGCGGCCTGAGTGCAACCCCGCGGCGGACGCCCGGTACGATGTCAGAAGAAGAAGGAGTCACCCATGAAGGCTCGTGTCCTCACGATGGCGATCGCGGCGGCGTTGTTCTCGGCAGCAACCCCGGCGGCTCTTCTTGCCCACGAGGGCCGGCCCCAACCCGGTGACAACGACACCACGACAAAGACCGTGGACCTTCGTCCCAAGTTCGTGAAGGGGCGCGAGGTCAAGTTCAAGATGACCATCCGCTCTCGGGGGATGGGCGGTCCGTCCGAAGGCGACGAGGGGACCGGGGAAAGCGAGCAGGAGATGGTGATCCGGCTGAAGCCGAAAGAGACGAACCCGGACACCGGAACCACCCTCGAACTCGTGTACGAGTCGCTCAAGGTGAACATGGGCGAGATCAAGTTCGACTCGACCAAGCCCGCCGAGAAGGGCGACCCGGTCGACGACCTCTTCAGGAGCATCGTGGGCCTGAAGATGAACGTGCAGATGGACCCCAACGGCAACATCACCAGCGTGACGCACGAAGGAGGCTCCGGGGTCGGGGACCTGCTGGCGCAGCAGTTCACCGGGGCCGACGTGATCAAGGGGCTCTTCGGGCCGATCTCGACCCGCAAAGCCAGCGACGGCCGAGCAAAGGTTGGAGAAACGTGGAAAACCGACGACACCATGCGGGCGGCGTTCGGCAATACAACACTCGCGATGACTCACACCCTCGAGAGCGCTCGCAGCTCCCGAGCCACCATCAAGACACGGGGCAAGGTCACAATCGACGGCAGCGATGGCACGGGGCTCGGGTTCAAGGTGAAAGACTCGTCGATCACGGGAACGACGGAGTGGGACCTGGACGGCGGCATGCTCACCCGGATGACACAGGACAACCGGCTCGTGGTCGAGGCACCCGACAAGGACGGCGCGATCAAGGACCAGACCCACACGATGCGCGTGGAAGTTACCCGGGTCCGCTAGGCCATCGCCGCGACGCCCATCGCGGCACCGACCGCCTGGATTGTCCTGTCGATCATCTGGGTGGACACGTCCAAGTGGCAGACCATGCGGATGCGGCGCGGGCCGCTCGGCAGCGCGAGGACGTTCAACGCCTTCAGCCGCTCGCACAAACCCGCCGCGTCAAACGCCTGCTCGGGCGACACATCGAAAAACACCATGTTGGTCTCGACGCTGGATGGGTCGAGTCGGATGCCCGGGACCTCGGCCAGCCCCTGCGCCAAGCGCTGCGCGTTACGGTGGTCCTCGTGGAGTCGCTCGCGGTGGTGCTTCAGCGCGTAGAGCGCGGCGGCCGCGAGAACGCCTGACTGCCGCATCGTCCCACCGAACATCTTGCGGAAGCGGTGGACCCGAGCGATGGTCGCGCGGTCACCGGCGACAGCAGAGCCCGCGGGAGCACCCAGGCCCTTGCTGAAGCAGCACGAGATCGTGTCGAAGTGCCGGGCGTAGTCCGCGGGGAGCAGGCTCGTCCGGACGCACGCGTTCCAGATGCGTGCTCCGTCGAGGTGCCGACGCAGGCCGAGTTCCTTGCCCCGGAGCGCGACGCGGGCGAGCTGGTCGGTGGGCCACACGCTCCCGCCGCACTTGTTGTGGGTGTTCTCGAGCCACAGGAGCTTGGAGGCCGGGAAGTGGATGGCGCTCGGGCGGATCGCGGCGTCGAGCTGGTCAACGTCGAAGAACCCGAGCGGCCCGTGGAGCGGCCGCATGGTGCACCCCGAGAGCGCGGCGTACGCGGCCGTCTCGTAGTGCACGATGTGGCTGTCGGCGTGGCCGATGATCTCGTCGCCGGGTTCGGTCTGGGCGCGGATCGCGGTCTGGTTGGCCATGGTGCCGGTGGGCACGAAGCACGCGGCTTCTTTGCCCATGAGCTCCGCGACGAACTCCTGCAGGCGGATCACGGTGGGATCGTCGCCGAGGACGTCGTCCCCCACTTCTGCCTCGGCCATGGCCTTGCGCATCGCGGGAGTCGGACGGGTGACGGTATCCGAACGGAGGTCGATCGGGCTTTCCATGCGAGATTCTAGGGTGCCGTTCCGCCTGGTTGGCAGGGCCGAATGCGCCGAGAAGTCGGGTCGCTTGCCGAAGTGGCAGGCGGGCGGCACGTTGGCCTGGGTCTGATGGTCAAAGCTCGCGAACGCGGGTTTGGCACGGTCGTTGCAAGTAGAGACGTGTGCTGACACGCGACCGGGGCAGTGTTGCCGGCGGCGCGGCGTTTCAACGATAGAAAGAGGCAACAGATGATTTTCCTGACAAGGCGCGGCGTGACGACTCCCCCGAACCCCTGGGCTCTTCTCGAGCAGGTGCTGAGCGAACCGGTGAAGCACCGGAGCTGCGAGCCCCGCGGCGAAAGCGCGGAGCCGCTGGCCCTCGACGTCTCCGAGGACGCGGAGGCGGTCACCGTCAAGGCGAATGTCCCCGGGTTCGCCCGCGAGCAGATCGACATCGAGATGCACGACGGCGTGCTCACGATCAGCGCCAAGCGGGTCGAAGAGAAGCAAGAGCAGGCCGGGACTGTGCACCGGCGCGAGCGGTACGTCGGCTCGCTTGCGCGACGGGTGGCGCTCCCCTCGCTGGTCGTCGAGAGCGCGGGCAAGGCCGAGCTGCGCGACGGCGTGCTGACGCTGCGGCTGCCCAAGTCGCAGGAGAACTCGCCGCGGAAGATCGCGATCGATTGACGAGGTGCAAGACGCCCTCCCTGAGCGGGGAGGGCGTCGTTTACGAATGCCGGGAGACCTTGGCCGCGAGTTCGCCCATGGCGCGGTTGAGGGCGACGAAGCCGAACGCGCCCGCGGCGGAGATCGCCAGCGCCGTGCCGTAGACGATCGCTCCGGCGGGCAGTTGCCACTTCGTCAGGGCCTGAAAAATGGCGACCGAGAGGAAGGGCGCGACGATGCCGCGGATGCCGTTGAGGGTGAGGTGGGTCGCCATGTAGTGCGACGTCTCGCTCACGGGCGCGAAGTCGGTGTGCCCGAGGTTCCAAGCGAGTGCGCCGCCGCCGAAGCCCAGCCCCATGAGCGTCGTCCCCATCGCGAGCAGCGCGAGCGATCCCGAAGCGGCGCCGGCGGTGAAGGCGACACCGGCGACAACAAAGGTCCACGAGTGGATCGAGCGGAAGCGCACGACATGGGTGCGGTTCAGGAGGCGAGCCCACATCGGTATGGACGCGGCCTGCACGAGGCGCGGCCCGACCGTGATGAGCAGGATGCTCGGCAGGTACGTGAGCCCGAACTGGTCTTTCGCGATGATGACCGTGATCGGCGGGAGCATCAGGTTGCCGAATCCAAGGACGAACATGCAGAGCATGAAGCGGGCGTAGAACTTGTCCTTGCGGAGAACGGCGTACAGACTGGCGGGCCACTGCCACGGCTTCATCGTGGTGCGTTTGGATTCCTCGCGGAGCACCCGGTGTTCCCGGCGCACCCTGAGGCGAGAGAGAGAGGCGATGGCACCGACGCCGAGCACGGCGGTGGCGATCAGCACCGGGCTGTACAGGCCCGGTCGCACATCGAGCACGAGGCCGATCGAGAGGCTCACCGCGGCGATGACGAGCACCTCGATCAGACCGAAGCGACCGACGAGCCCGGCCCGGACGTCGCGCGGGTAGTTGGCCCTCCACACAGTGGGCCGCACGGTGATGATGCCGGACCACAACACGCGCGCGGCGAGCATGCACACCAGCAGACAGACAAGGCCCGCGCCCGAGACCGGGATCGCGGCCATGAGGAGCACGCAGGCGAGAACGCCGGCCTGCAGCCGGTTGATGAACGGGACCTTGGGCTTGGCCTGGTTGAGCGGTGTCCAGATGAACGAAAGGATGTTGGCGAACTCGCCCGAAGAACCGACAAACGCGACGGCGAACGCGAGGGCCGAGGCCGAGACCTGCTCACCGAACGACTGCTTGACGTAGACGGAGACAACCCCGGGCTCGATCGCCGCGAGGACGATCGCGAAGAAGAAGGAGTTGACAAGTTCGAGGCGGACCGCCCGCCGGCACATCAGCGGCACGCCGGAGGTGCTCGGGTTTGCGGACGTTGAGGGATTCGACCCGAACCGCATCACAGGGCCAAGCGTAGAGGGTGGTCGAGCGGTGTTCTCCGAGCGGGCTGTTGCGACCCTCCTTGCGGACCGATGTGGGAAATGTGAAGGTTGTGCGAGGCGAGGCGATTGAAAAGGCGGAATGAAAGCCGGCGCGATTCCCGGGGCATTGCTAAAGTCCGGACCCTGTCATGAACCAGAACACGACCAACACCGCGATCGCCGACGGCTCCGAGTATGTACTCGGGACCGACGGTGATGAGTCCGTCCGTTTGGGCCTGCAGCACCGGCTTTGGAGCGAATCGACGCACCGGCTGTGGGAGCGTGCGGGCGTGCAGCCCGGCGTGCACATGCTCGACCTGGGGTGCGGCCCGGGGCACGCGACGATCGATCTCGCTCAGATCGTCGGGCCGACGGGGCGGATCGTCGGTGTCGACGAGTCGGCTCAGTTCCTGAAGCAACTGAACGATCAGGTTCTCGCGCGGCGTTACCGGAACGTCGAACGGGTGCTCGGCGACGTGCAGGAACTCGAAGAGTCGTTCCCGGGCGAGTCGTCGGTGTTCGATGTCGCCTACGCCCGCTGGGTGTTCTGCTTCCTGCAGCGACCCGAGGACGTCGTGCGCGGGCTCGGTCGCCTGATGAAGACGGGCGGTCGGGTCGCGGTGCAGGACTATTTCAACTACGACCGCTCGATGACGCTGGCACCGCGGCGGGAGGCGTTCTCGCGGGTGATCAGCGCGGTGGCGGCGTCGTGGCGGTCTCGAGGCGGGGATACCGACATCATGGGCCGCCTTCCCGGGATGTTCGCGCGTCAGGGATTCCGCATCGACCACCTGGACGTCGTGCAGCGCATCGCCCGTCCGGGGACCACGATGTGGCACTGGCCCAACGCCTTCTGGCGCACGTTTACTCCCCGGCTCGTCGAGACCGGGTTCATCACGGCCGCGGACAAGGAAGCCTTCGACCAGACGTGGGAGCAGGCGAGCAAGGACCCGGCGGCGTTCATCCAGTTGCCGCCGGTGTACGAGCTGATCGCCACCAAGATCTAAAATCCCGGGGTCCCGCGGCGTTGAGGTGAGCTCCGATCACCTACCATGTCCCGTAATGTCCGCACAGAACCCTCTCATCCGTAACTTCAGCATCATTGCGCACATCGACCACGGGAAGAGCACCCTGGCCGACCGCCTGTTGCAGGCCACCAACGCCGTTTCCGAGCGTGAGGCCCGCGAGCAGATCCTCGACTCGATGGACATCGAGCGGGAGCGCGGCATCACCATCAAAGCCTCCGCGGTCACGGTGTACCACCACCACACCCCGGGCGAGAAGACCGACGAACTCGAGATGGACGCGGCGAAGTCCGATGCGCAGGGCTCGGGCGGCGAGGACGTGAAGACCCACGGCACTCAGCTCTACATGCTGAACTTCATCGACACGCCAGGGCATGTGGACTTCAACTACGAAGTCAGCCGTGCTCTCAAGGCGTGCGAGGGCGCGATCCTCGTGGTCGACGCGACCCAGGGCGTGCAGGCGCAGACCCTCGTCAACGCCTACCTCGCGGTCAACGAGAACCTCACGATCGTGCCCGTGATCAACAAGATCGACCTCCCCAGCGCCCGCACCGATGACGTGGCGATGGAAATCGAGCAGACTCTCGGCTTCAAGGCCGAGGAGTGCCTGCTTGTCTCCGCCAAGACCGGAAAGGGCATCCCAGAACTTCTCGCCGCGATCTGCGAGCGGTTCCCTCCGCCCCGACCCCAGGTCAGCAAACAGTTGCGGGCCCTCATCTTCGACGCGGTCTACGACGACTACCGGGGCGTGATCGTGTACGTCCGAGTCTTCGACGGCGAGCTGAAGGTCGGCGACAAAATCCGCATGATGGGGATCGGGCGCACCTTCCAGGTCACCGAGATCGGCAAGATGAACCCCAAGCCGTACCGGCTCCCCGGCGGCAAGATCGGTCCGGGCGAGACGGCGTACGTCGTCGCGGCGATCCGCTCGTTGAAGGACGTGCGCGTCGGCGACACCATCACGCTGGATATCGATCCGGCGACACAGGCGCTCCCCGGCTACCAGCCGCCGCGTCAGATGGTGTTCTGCGACTTCTACCCCGCGACCGACGAAGAAGGCTCCGGCAGCGACTTCGAGGAACTGCGCGACGCGGTCGAGAAGCTCTCGCTGAACGATTCGTCGTTCACGTTCCAGCCGGTGCACAGCGAGGCGCTGGGCTTCGGTTTCCGTTGCGGGTTCCTCGGCCTGCTGCACATGGACATCATCCAGGAGCGGCTCGAGCGCGAGGGCAACGTCCAGATCGTCCAGACCGCGCCGACCGTCTCGTACCACGTGCTCGTGCGCGGCACCGACACGGTGACCGGCGGCAACGGTCAGGCGCTCAAGCCGGTCGAGTCCACCAGCGTGTTCTACACGAACGCGCCGGCGGGCATGCAGTTGCTCGAGGTCCACAACCCCGCCGACCTCCCGAACATGGGGCACATCGATCAGATCCGCGAGCCGATCTGCCGCGTCGAGATCATGGTGCCGAAGGAGTACATCGGCGACGTGATGAAGCTCTGCCTCGAGCGTCGCGGCTTGTACAAGCAGCAGTCGTTCGTCTCCGCTGGCCGTGAGATGCTGACCTTTGAGGTCCCGCTCGCCGAGATCATCTACGACTTCTTCGACAAGATGAAGGGCATGACCAGCGGGTACGGCACGATGGACTACGAGGTCATCGAGTACCGCCCGGACAACCTGGTGAAGCTCGACATCCTGATCAACGGCGATCCGGTCGAGGCTCTCGCGGTCATCGTACACCGCGACAAGGCCGAGCAGCGCGGCCGCATCCTGCTCAAGCGGCTCAAGGAACAGATCCCGCGCCACCAGTTCGAGATCCCGCTCCAGTCCGCGATCGGCGGGAAGATCGTCGCCCGCGAGACGATCAAGGCCTTCCGCAAGGACGTGCTCGCCAAGTGCTACGGCGGCGACGTCTCCC
>JBMOHX010000029.1:0-19443 GCA_049317625.1 Phycisphaerales bacterium | reverse complement strand
TCGCGGCACCACCCGCGCAGCGACGCCGCGCCGTCGTCCCCCTTCTCGTGGAACTCGTCCCAGATGTTCAGCAGCGTCAGGAAGTCCGAGGTCTCGTTGCGGAAGAGCGAGTGGGCCGCGTCTGCCTGTTGCTGCCGGTCCATCGGCCGCTCGCGCGGGTCCTGGATCGAGAGCGCCGCCGCGAGCGGCAGCACATCCCGCAAGCACCCGAGCTCTGAGCCCGCGAGCAGCACCCGGCCGACCTTCGGGTCCAGCGGCAGCCGCGCGAGCCGGTGCCCGAGCGCGGTCAGCTCCGAGCCCGGCTCTTCGCCGTCGAGCGCGCCCAACTCGAAGAGCGCCGCGTACCCCTCGCGGATCGCGCCGGCGGTGGGGGGCTCCACGAACGGGAACTTGTCCACCGGCCCCAGTTCGAGCGATTTCATTTTCAGGATCACCGCCGCGAGACTCGTGCGGAGAATCTCCGGATCCGTGAACCGGGGCCGCTCCTTGAAACTCTCCTCCGAGTACAACCGGACGCAGACGCCCTCCGACACGCGCCCGCACCGGCCGGATCTCTGTTCCGCCGACGCCCGCGAGATCGGCTCCACCAGCAACCGTTGCACGTTCGACAGGTGATCGAAGCGGCTGATCCGCGCGAAGCCCGTGTCCACCACGTACCGGATCCCCGGGATCGTCAGCGACGTCTCCGCGACGTTCGTCGCGAGGATCACCCGCCGCCGCTCGCCGGGACGGAACACGCGGTCCTGTTCCTCCGCAGTCAACCTCGCGTACAGCGGCAGGATCTCCGCGTCCGCCGAAGCCTCCCGACGCATGGTGTCCGCCGCATTCCGGATCTCCCGCTCGCCGGGAAGAAACACCAGCACGTCCCCCTTCGGCAGCCTCGGCGAACACAGGTTGCTCACTGCGTCCGCCACCGCCATCGACACGTTGCGATCCGGGTCGTCTTCCCGACCGATCGGCAGGTACTTGATTGTCACCGGGAACATCCGCCCGGAGACCTCGATCACCGGCGCCACCGTCGGCCCGCCGAAGTGCCCGCTCAACCGCTGCGGATCGATCGTCGCCGAGGTGATGACCACCTTCAGGTCCGGCCGCCGAGGCAGCAGCATCCGCAAGTAGCCCATCAGAAAGTCGATGTTGAGCGACCGCTCGTGGGCCTCGTCGATGATGATCGTGTCGTACCGGCTCAGCGCCGGATCGCCCTGCGTTTCCGCGAGCAGGATGCCGTCGGTCATGAGCTTGATCGCCGTCGACTCGCTCGTCTGGTCGTTGAACCGCACCTGCGTCCCGACCAGCCCGCCCAGGGGCACGCGCAACTCCTCGGCGATCCGCTGCGCCACGCTCCGCGCCGCGATCCGGCGCGGCTGCGTGTGCCCGATCATCCCCGCCGCGCCTCGCCCCAGAGACAGGCAGATCTTCGGCAACTGCGTCGTTTTGCCCGAGCCGGTCTCTCCGCAGATCACACAAACCTGGTGCTTCGCGATCGTCTCCGCGATCTCCGCGCGACGCGCGGAGATCGGTAGCGCATCGTCAAAGCTGGGCACCGGGTGCGTCGCGCGGCGGCGACGGACGTCAGCAGCAGACCGCGCGATCCGTTCCCGCAGCGCCGCGAGCGCGGCCGGCGTCGGCGACGCGTCGAACCTCGCGAGCGACTCGAGGAGCTCCGGTCGATCGGCCGTCCGTGCCGCGTCGATCTCCGCCCGCAGTTGAATGATCTGGTCGCTGGTCACCGCGGAGTCTAAGCGCCCTCACCATCGGTCCGCCCGCACTCGGGGCATCGCCGCGTCTCGCCCGCAACGGGCTTGAGCCCTTTGAGCAGATAGCCGCACCCGCCGCAGTGGTCTTCGTCGCGGTAGGTGCGCAATCGGTACAGCATCGCCACGAAGAAGAACGCGGAGATCCCAACCGGCCAGGTGAGAGGTACCCTCGCGTAGATCGCGCCGCCGAGTTGCACAACGTCGAACTTCAGGTCGATCCGGGGCGGTTCCTCGGTTAGCCCAGCGACGGCCTCCCAGTTGGCGATCGGTGGTTCGCTCCACTCCACACCGATCCGTCCGTGCACCACGAAGAGCCTCAACCACGGCGAGGATGCCAGCGCCCACGCGAACGACGACACCCCGAAGGTCACGAGTAACGCGGCCAGCAGCAGACCAGTCACCCACGCCGCCCGCCGGCGCCTGGCCCGCTCCACGATCGCCCGGTTCGGATCCGCCATGATCTCATCGTACCACGCCCCGATCCGAGCCGATATCATCAGGTCTCACGCACGGAGGCCCCGACCATGCCCGCATCCCGGACGCGCACCGCACTTGCCATCCTCGTTCTCTCCGGATCCAGCGCCGCCACGGCGCAGCAGGCCTCCCAGCCCGAGCGTTCCTCACGCGACCTCACGCAGGTGCCGGTCCAGCCCAACAAGCCCGCCGTTCAGCCCTCGGCGATCCCCACGGTCCCCGGTCTGGGCGCGGCGAGCCACAACCTCCCCGGGCGGCGATTTCTCCCAGAAGGGACCTTTCTCACGGGTCTCTCCGGCACGCTCATCCGCACGTCGAAGAACGACCTGATCTTCCTTCCCGACGAACCGCCCGCGGATCGGGCGGGCGAGCCCGCGTACCAGCCCTTTGTGCTCGTGCCCTCGCAGAAGCTCGCCCAACTCGACGCCGCGACCAAGGCCCTGGACGCGAAGACGGTCGTGAACATCTCGGGCCAGGTCTACGTCTATCGGGATCGCCAGTACCTCTTCGCCTCCGCGTATTCCGTGCAGCCGAGCGTGGTTCAGCCCAGCGGTGGTGAATCGGGCTCGAACGCGGCACCCGCGCGGCCCACCGATGAGCCGGCGCCCGCGAGCGATCCTCGCGTGACGGACCTGATCCGCGAGCTCGAGTCGCAGCGGAGCACCACTCGGTTGCTGGACCCCGAACGCCCGGCCGCGAGCGGAGCGGAAGCCACGCCCACGGACGCCGAGAAGCAGCCCCTGACCAACGAGGGGACCCTGTTCTCGAACAAACGCGGGCGCCTCGTCCGCCTGAAGGAGCTCGGCGGCAGACTCGGTTTCTCGTTTGACAACGACACCGACAGCCCCTCCGCGCCGCCGATGATCATCGTCCCCTGCGCGATGCTCAAGTCGATGGAAGAAACCGCCGCCAGCCGCGGCGAGAGCCTCGCGTTCAACGTCAGCGGCCGCGTGCTTGTCTACGAAGGCCGCAACTACCTGCTGCCGATCTTCTTTCAGGTCAAGCAGCCGGGCGACATCACGCCGTTGCAGTAAGCCGTGCGCGGGTCGCATCGAGCACCTCGGCCAACGTGATACGGGCCATCAGCCCCCGCCCGGCGACCTCGTTCTTGTGGTCCATCCCGTCGCCGGGTTCAACGTGCTGGATCACGTCGCGCTCACGCCCGTACGGCCCCACACGGTTGACCCGCGTCGGTCCGAAGAGCGCGACCGTCGGTCTGGCAAAGCCAACCGCGATGTGCAACGCCGCGGAATCGTTCGCGACCACGCACGCGGCGTGCGAGACGACGTCCATCAACTGCCCGAGCGAGGTCTTCCCGACGAGATCGACGATCGGCCCGTCCGGCCGCGTGAGCGCGAGGACGTCTGTGATCTGAGACCGCTCGCTCCCCGCGCCGACGACCACGCACGCCGTCCCATCGCCGCTGAGTTCCCGTGCGAGCGCCGCGAAGCGATCAGCCGGCCATTGCTTGCCCGGCCACCTGCTCGTGGGCGCCAACACCGCGTACCGCGACAGCCCGAGAGACGCCGCGAAACCCGCCGCGGCCGCCGGCACATACAGCCGCATCGCGTCCGCGTCGCGCCGGGGACGCACGCCGATCGCCTCGACCAGCGAGAGCATGCGATCGACTGTGTGGGTCTCGATCGAGCACGGAACCCGCCGCGTGTACCCCAGCCACCCGAGTTCGCGGGCGTCCGCGTGGCCGACGCGGAAGCGAGCGCGAGTTGCCGCGGCAAAGAGACCGCTGCGTGCGAGCCCCTGGCAATCCAAGACGAGGTCGTACGCGGGGCGTCGCAGCGATGAAAGAAAGGATGAGAGCGCCGGGAGGTTCAGCGTGCGCGTCCATCGCCCGAAGTCGGCGCGAGGGAACTTCACCACGTTCGAGAGCGCCGGGTGCGCCGCGATCACCTCGGCGAACGAGTCTTGCACCAGCCAATCAATCCGTGCGTTGGGGAAGGCGTCGCGAAGCGACACGAGCACGGGGACCGATCGCGCAACGTCCCCGAGTGCGCTGGGCCGGATGATCAGGATTCGTTCGAAGGTCTGCACCCACGACCAGCATAGCGGACCGGATCCCTCTCGGGGCGGAGGCCGACGCGGGGGAGGTTCACCAGCGCTCGGTCAGGGCCGCGCGAGAGGCGTTGATCATGTCCACAACGGCGTTGATGACGACCGGCTCGTTGCAGCCGGTCGAGTGGACGATTCCCGGTACCGTGTAGCCCCCTTGGCAGTTCGCGTGGTGCTCCAGAGCGCGGGCGCTGACCAGCGGCACGGTTGCGTCGCCGTCCTGGCCGTGGGTCAGCGTGGTGACCTGAGTCGGGTTCAGCGCCACGCCGTACGCCTCCTCGCGCCTGTACCCGACGTTGACCCCGACGACGGTCTCCTGTTCGCGCCCCGCCAGAAGCCATGTGCGGGGGTGGCAGTAACCCGCGACATCGCGGGCGTGGTATCGCTCGGCCTCGTTGATGTTTGCCAGGATGGTCCGGAGCACGCGCCGGGTGTTGTTGACATAGGTGTTGGCACCGATGTTGACCACGCCCGCGTTGTACCGCTCGTGATTGACCAGACCAAGCAGCCCGCTTGCCTCCCGGTACATCGCGTACGGGTCGCTTCTTGAGAACGGTCCGGCCGGGATGCAGTGGGCGTCCAGCCGAGAATCGGTGGTCAGCCATGCCGGGTCGGGGTAGGCACCGCTCGGCATGAGCTGGAACATCCCACCGACGCCGCTTGTCACGCACGCGATCTCGTCGTACGTGTCGCCCACCAGCCAGCTGAACGGGAAGTCCATGTCGCCGAGCTTTGGACTCCCGTACGCCTCCGCCGCGCCGTGGGTGGGCATCATGGTGTGGATGACGCCGGTCACCATGCTCTCCATGCCGTGCACGCTGCACGCCGCGCGTGTCACCAGCCCGCCCATGGAGTGCGTCACCACGATGGGCTTGAACCGGGTGTGCGGGCGAACGACGTTCTCGATGAACTCCTTTAGCTTCAACCCGTTCTCGATGTTCGAGAGGCGCCAGTCGTAGCCGAAGCAGAAGACCACGCCCCCACGCGGCCCGACCTGCGCTTGCACGCCGGCCGCGCAGTCGCCGTAGTGGGCCCACGAAACGCTCGTCCAGTTGCGTTCGGTGCGAGAAAGGCCGAAGGAGGCCTCGTCCGTCGACGCGTCCGAGTTGCCGTTGTCCTCGTCGGAAAAAGTCTGCATCGTTCGTCCCGGCGTGAGCGCCGGGTTGAACATCGTTGTGCGGGTGTTGGCGCTCCGGATCATCAGCGACACCATGAACATGTTGCTGTCAGGATCCCAGATGCGAGCCGACCCGTCGGCCCGCTCCAGCCGCGATCCCATGATCCCCGGCACGATCACCACAGGCCACCACTCCCGCGCGATGCACACGCGGCCGCCGCGGGCCAGCGGGACCCCGGCGCTCGCGCCGGACGAAGAACGGCCTGGGTAAGGGACAAGCGTGGTCATGCTCGATCGCTCCTTCGCGGTGCTT
This sequence comes from Phycisphaerales bacterium, assembly GCA_049317625.1. GTDB lineage: Bacteria > Planctomycetota > Phycisphaerae > Phycisphaerales > UBA1924 > JBEIUO01. Next base: position 13,715 of record JBMOHX010000029.1, on the reverse strand, counting down.
TCACTCAGGGCAGAGTTGTGGGAAGGAGCGAGCCCAGGATGTGCTTCCACGCCGCGGCGAGCTTGGTCGCTTGCCGAGCGGGCGCCGTCGCGGTGATCACCACGCTACGCGTCGGCGCCAGCTTGAACACGAGCACCTCGATCATCGAGTCGTCTTCCGCGTCCCCCCGAACCCCGATGCTGAGCACCCGCCCCTGCCAGTGGAGCGTCGCGCCGTCGGAGCGGACCATCGTCGTGACCCCGGGCAACTTCTTCAATCTCGCCTCGATGTCATCGAGAAGCATGTCTGGAGTGGCGCCGGGCTGGGCCGGGGCGTACTCGACAGTGACCTCGATGTCGTCGGCGACCTTCCGGTACACGTAGTTGGAATCGTCATCCCAGTTTCCGGGGAGGTCGAGGACAATGTCACCCGCGTGGGTCTTCATGTGCGTTCCGTGGATGCGTCGGCAGCGCCCGAGTCTCGCTCGGCCTCGCGCTGCGCGTCTGGGTCAACTGCCGTGCTTCTCGGCCAACTTCCCGGCGGTCTCCGGCGTGAGGGTTCCCGTCTGTGCAAGACCGTTTTCTCTCTGAAACTTCTTCAACGCCAGCCCGCTTTCGGCGAGCGTTGCGCCGCTCGCGTACCCGAGGTTTCGTAACCTCGCGAGAGCGCCCGACTCAGTCTGGGGCGGGTCGAGAGCGCCGAACTCGAGCTGGTAGACCCTCACCTTGTCGCCCACATGAACACGCAGCTCGCCCGTCCGGTCCTGCGGCATCATGTGCACGGTGATCACCCCGCTCGCCGGGACCGTGCCGTCCGAGGTCCGGCCCTCGATGAGCAGCACGTAGCGCTTTCCCCCCATCCCCTCGCCATCCTCGCGGACGTCAACCTCCAGCGAGAGCGGGATGCCCTTGCGCCGGAACGCATGCTTCTGTTCCGTCGCGCAGTCCACGGTCTCGACCCGGATCTCAGGAATGTGCACCCGATCGCCCGGAAGCAGCACGTGAGGCGTCCCACGAGCCGCCTTCACCGCCTCGTTGGCGGGGTGGTTCCAAATCGTCTCCCAGAACAGCCCGAACTGATCCGCAAGCTGAATCACGCATTCGCCCGGCGATACGACGTGCTCCCCGCCGCCCGCCGGTTCGGTTGGACCGCTGTGCGATGGCACCGGTTGAACAGGCATGCTCCCCCCTGATTGACTCCCTCGGTCCCCGGCTCGGGCCCCCTCGGCACCGACCCAACCCGGAATCCTACGCGGATCCCCGGGGACGATTTACCGACTCCCGCACCAAGCTCCGGCCCGTCCCGCCGGGGTGCGCCCCGCACGACACGGCCGCAACTCCGCTTACCCAACCACTGACGAGAGTACCTCGCCCAGTGTGGTGAGCCCTGCACGCACCTTCGCCACGCCGTCTTCGACCAGCAGCGAGAGGTTGTTGTTGCCCCGTGCGATCTCGGCGATCTCAGGCCCCGACCTGCGGTCCATGATCGCGTGCCGGAGCTGGTCGTCCACGCAAAGAAGCTCGTACACCCCCACGCGGCCGCGGAAGCCCGTGCTCCGGCACTGGCGGCACCCGACGTTCTTCATCAGGCGGTCACCCGGTTGTGCCGAGAAGCCAACCGGGAACTCCACCTCGCCCGGTTCGCACGGCACGCCGCACGTCGAGCACAAGCGACGCACCAGGCGCTGCGCGAGGATCCCCTCGACCGAGGACGAAACGAGGAACGGCTCGACGCCCATGTCCAGCAATCGTGTCGTCGCACCGCACGAGTCGTTGGTGTGGAGGGTCGAGAAAACCAAGTGCCCCGTGAGCGACGCCTGGATGGCGGTCTCGGCGGTCTCCTTGTCGCGGATTTCACCGATCATCACGACATCAGGGTCGTGACGCAGAATCGACCGCAGGCCGTTCGCAAAGTCCAGCCCCACCTTGTGGTTCACCGGGATCTGGTTCACGCCCGCGACGTGGTACTCGACCGGGTCTTCGATCGTGATGACCTTCACCTCGTCGCTCACGATCCTGTTCAGCGACGCGTACAGCGTCGTCGACTTGCCCGAGCCCGTGGGCCCTGTGACAAGCATGATCCCGTGCGGCCTCTGGATCAGCTTGTCCCACCGCGTCAGCACAGTGTTCGGCATGCCCAGGTCGTTCGGCGACATCAGCACCGCGGTTTTGCTCAGCACGCGCAGCACAACGCCCTCGCCGTGCAGCATCGGGATCACGCTCACGCGGAGGTCGTACTCCTGCGGCGGCTGCCCCTGCGGCCGCACTTTCATCGCGATGCGGCCGTCCTGAGGCCTCCGCTTCTCCGCGATGTTCATGTTCGACATGATCTTGATACGCGAGATGATCGCCGCCCCGAAGTGGTTGATCGTCGGCGGCACGTTCGCCCGCTGCAGCACGCCGTCGATGCGGTACCGCACCACCAGTTCGTGCTCGTACGGCTCGATGTGCACATCCGTCGCGCGATCCAGAATCGCTTCCGTCAGCACGTCGTTCACCAGCTTGATGACCGACGCCTCCTGCGCCTGGTCCACTTCATCGCCCGCCTTGGGCTCCACCAGCACGCCCCCCGCGCCCAGCCCCGCGGCCATCGCGTCCAGCGTGTCCCCGCCTACCCCGTAGTTCGCGCGGATGAACTTGTGGAGGTCGTCCTCGTCCGTCAGCGCCAGCTCGATCGAGAAGCCCGTCAGCAGGCGAAGCTCGTCCAGCCCCGCGAGATCGGTCGGGTCGCTGGTCGCGACCGTCAGCGTGCCGCCTTCCTTCGCGATCGGCACGCACCGTTGCCCGAACACAACCTTCGCCGGGAGCGAGCTCAACACCGACTGGTCCACTGACAGACTCGCCAGGTCCACCAGCGGCAGGTGGAACTGCTCGCTCACCGCACGAAGCACCTGGTCCCGCGTCGCGTACCCCAGCCGCATCAGCACCCGATCAAGGCGTTCGCCGGTCGCGGTGTGATCCGCGTTCGCGCGGTCCAGCTGGACCTGCGAAAGTACCCCCTGCGAAAGCAGCAACGAGCCGATGTGCATGACCAAGTGTAGAGGAAACAACCCGGCTCGGGAAGCACTTTCCGCGCCGTCCGAGAAGCCACGCCATCCAACGCCCCGCACGCTACCCCGGGTATGTGGCGCACGTCCGATCTGTCTCCCACACCGTCACGTTCAGCAGCTCACCCCCGCTGGCCGCCACCCGAGGATAGAGCAGCCCGAAGAACACCCTCGCGATGTTCTCCACGGACGGATTCAGCCCCCCCGGCTGCCGAAACTCCTCCGTGTCCTCGTTCAGATGCTTGTGGTCAAACCGATCGAGCACCGCTTCCTTCGCGACCCGCTCGAGCACAGCCAGCGTCAAACTCCCCCCGGCCGCCGCCGGAACCGCCACGCAGGGCTCGAACTGGTAGTTATGCCCGTGCCCCCGCGGGTTGTTGCACTTGCCGTACAGCCGAACGTTCTCCTCGTCCGAGAGCGCCGGGTTGTGCAGCCTGTGAGCCGCGGCGAAATCGAACTTCTGTCGCAGCAACACGGTCTCCATACGCAAGGCCTCCGTCTCCAGCGAGTAGGTCGGTGTCAGCATCCACCGCACCGCGTCGAACATCTCCCCGAGCTCCGCCCGGAGCCCTCGCGCCAGCACGCCCACGAGTTCGCGGGGGTCCGCGTCCTCATCGGCCCGCGTGATCTCCGGGACCACCGCGGCAGCGACCGCTCGGTCGATCCGCTTGATGTCCACGAGGTACCCCGTCCGCGGGTCTACTTCGCCCCGGCAGCGCACCCGCACCTCGAAGTACCGGCCAAGCCCGCGCACACGCGGGCTCCCGGCGTACCCATTGGGGGCGTCGGTGTCCGGTTGCCCCGGCGAGAATCGAACTGTTCGCGTAAGGATCAGCACGGCTGACTGTATAGACTCATTCTGCTGGGGGATTCCGAAACACTCCGGGAGTTCGCAAGCCATGACCACCAAGATGCTGATTGCCTCCGTACTCCTCGCCGGACTCGGGTTTGCCGCCATGCCCGCGTTCGCTCAGGACAAGGCCCCCGACGCCGCAAAGCCGAAGGAGTCCGCCCCCGAAGCCGCAGCGCCCAAGGCCGCCGCGACCAAGGAAGACGTGCTCGCACGCAAGATGAACGACATCGAGGGCAAAGAGCAGGACCTCTCCCAGTACAAGGGCAAGGTCGTCCTGGTCGTCAACGTCGCCAGCAAGTGCGGCTACACGTACCAGTACACCGGCCTCGAAGCCCTCTACCAGAAGTACAAGGACCGCGGCCTCGTGATCCTCGGCTTCCCCGCGAACAACTTCGCCGGTCAGGAGCCCGGCAGCTCCGACGACATCAAGAAGGTCTGCTTCGGCAAGTACAAGGTCTCCTTCCCGATGTTCGAGAAGATCTCCGTCGAGGGTGCCGACCAGCACGCCCTCTACAAGGCGATCGCCTCCGCCAGCCCCACGCCCAAAGAGCCGCAGTGGAACTTCACCAAGTACCTGCTGAACCGCAAGGGCGAGGTCGTCAACGGCTTCGAGTCCCGCGTCAAGCCCGATGACGCCTCCCTCGCCCGCGCGATCGAGGACCTCCTCGGCCCCGACCCCAAGGCCAGCGCAGCTCCGGAAGCCAAGCCGGCCGAGAAGCCCGCCGACAAGAAGTAAGCCCGCGCCCCGCACCTGGAAGCACCCGTGGCCACCGCGCGACGCAAGGTCCTCGTAGCGATGAGCGGCGGCGTGGATTCCTCCGTCGCCGCGGTGTTGCTCAAAGACCAAGGACACGAGGTCGTCGGTTGCTTCATGCGCCTCGGCTCTCCCGGTGAGACGCTCGATGAACTCCCCGCGCACGACGCCAAGCCCGGCCTGAAGATCGGGCACCAGGGCTGCTGCTCGATCAACGACGCCGCGGACGCGAGACAAGTCGCCGCGGAACTCGGCATACCCCTCTACGTCTGCAACTTCAAGAACGACTTCGGCCGCATCATCGACTACTTCGTCGACGAGTACTCCCGCGGCCGCACCCCCAACCCCTGCGTTCGCTGCAACGACTGGCTCAAGTTCGGCAAGCTCCACGAGTACGCGAAGAACATGGGCGCCGACATGGTCGCCAGCGGCCACTACGCCCGCATCGAGCGCATCAACGGCGAGCCCCGCATGCTCCGCGGCTTCGATGAATCGAAGGACCAGTCCTACGTGCTCTTCGGTGTCCATCGAGAACAGCTCGAACACATGGCCTTCCCCGTCGGCGGCATGCCAAAGACAGAAGTCCGCGAGCTCGCCAAGCAGTACGGACTCCCCGTCTTCGACAAGCCGGACTCGCAGGAGATCTGCTTCGTCCCAGACAACGACTACGCCGGCCTCGTCGAACGCCGCCGCCCCGAGCTCGCGCGCAAGGGCGAGATCGTCGACGAATCCGGGCGTGTCCTCGGCGAGCACGGCGGCCAGCACCGCTTCACCATCGGCCAACGCCGCGGCATCTCGGTCTCTCTGGGTCACCCGATCTACGTGGTCGCGAAAGACGCCGCGGCGAACCGGGTCGTGGTGGGGGAGCGAGACCGGCTCGCGGTCGCCGAGTGCACGGCCGCGGAAGCAAACTGGCTGGTGGATGCCCCCGGTCCCGGCGAGCGACTCGAAGTTTGGGCCAAGTACCGCTACAACACGAAAGCCGCCCGCGCAAAGGTCGAAACGTTGCCCGATGGCTCAGGCCCCACGCCCTCGGGCCGCCACGGTCGATTCCTCGTGCGATTCAGTGAGCCCCAGCAGGCCGTGGCCGCCGGTCAGGCCCTTGTGCTGTACGACGATGCGGGTGCAGTCCTCGGCGGCGGATGGATCGAATCCTGAGGCGGGCTACTCCGGCTTCTCCTCGGTCTCCTTCTTCCGCCTGCGCCCCCGCTCCGCGACCTCCGGCTCCATCGGAGTCTCGCGTGTCTCCTGCTCCAGCCGCTGGGCCGCGTCCACCGCGATCTCTTCTTCCGTACGAAGCCGCAGCATGATCCCGCTCTCCGCGTCCTGCCTGAACGCGAGCGTTCTCCGCCGGCAAAGCTCGAGCATCGCGAGGAACAACCCCACCATCTCGCTCCGCGTTCGCCCGCTGAACAACCCGCTCAGCCGCATCTCCGCGCGCCCATCCGGCCCCGCCGACGCGTCCCGCTTCAGGCGGTCCACGATGTCCTCCGCGTGCAGCTCGATCGGCGTGTCGTCGTACTGAACCTGGTGCTCGCCCATCCGCTCGAAGTTCACCGACTCCGCGATCCGCTGGAACGCCTCGAACAGGTCAACCAACTCCAGGTCCTGCAGGTCCATCTCCGGCGCAGACTCGACCGCGGCACGAATCGCCTCGTCCTCGATCCCCGCCCGCCCCGTCCCGAAGCGGCTGCGCCACTCGTCCGCGCGATGCTCCAGCGCCGTCGCCGCATCCCGGTACTTCTTGTACGCCAAAAGCTGCCGCACCAGCTCCGCCCGCGGATCAACCGTCGGCCCCGCCGGCGCCGCGTTCTCTCCCGGAGCGCCCTTCGGCACCGGTGTCAGCATCCGGCTCTTGATCTCCGTGAGCGACGCCGCCATCACCAGAAACTCGCCGGCCACGTCGATGTCGATCCGGTCGATCTGCTTCAGAAACCCCATGTACTGCTCGGCGATCGTCGACACCGGGATGTCGTGGACGTCCACCTCGTTCTTCCGGATCAGGTAGAGCAGAAGGTCGAGCGGGCCTTCGAAGGCGTCGAGATGTACGCGGTAGTCTTCCGTGAGCACGTGGGGCCTGCCGTTGGGTTTTGAGCGACCCGCCACCGGACTCCGCCCGGGGGGACGGCCGCTCTCTTTGGACTATACCCTACACCCGATGCCGAACCCCGACCCGAACCCCGAACTGACCTTCGCCCGGCAGGTCTTGGACGCCGAAGCCGCCGCGGTCTCCGACCTCGCCAAACGCCTCGACGAACCCTTCATCCGGGCCGTCGACCTCATCGAGGCCTGCGCTGGCTCGGGCGGCACGGTCCAGGTCACCGGGCTCGGAAAGTCCGGCCATGTCGGTGCCAAGATCTCGGCGACCATGGCCTCCCTCGGAATCCCCTCGCACCCGATCCACCCCACCGAAGCCGCCCACGGAGACTTGGGGAGGTTCCGCCGCAACGACCTCGTCATCGCCATCTCCGCCTCCGGCGAAACCGACGAAGTGGTCGACCTCTGCTCGATCCTCCGCCAGGACGGCCTCCCCATCATCTCCATCACCTGCGGCCGCGCGGACGGTTCGCCTTCCTCCCTCGAACGCCTCGCCACCATCCGCCTCACCCTCGGCATCGCCAGCGAAGCCGCCGCCCCAGACTTCGTCGCCCCCACCAGTTCCACCACCGCGACCATGGCCCTCGGCGACGCCCTCGCCCTCGCCGCGGCACGGCGCCGCCAGTTCACCAACGAGGACTTCGCCCGCCGCCACCCCGGCGGCGCACTCGGCGGACTGCTGCGGCCCATCACCGAGATGCTGCGGTACGTCGCCGGCAAGAACATGCCGCTGATCGACGACTCGCTTTCGGTGGCCGCCGCCCTCAAAGCCGCTGCAGAAGCCGGCCGCCGCCCCGGCGCCATCGTGCTGGTGGACGAGAGCGGTCGCCTCTCGGGCATCTTCACCGACGGCGACCTCCGCCGACTGGTCCTGCGTGACGCCGGCGAACTCGCGCGGCCCATCGCACAAGTGATGACCCGCGCGCCCCGCACCCTCCCGAGCACCGCGATGGTCCGCGACGCCGTCCGCATGGTGCGCGAGCACCGGCAGGACGAGATTCCGGTGGTGGACGCGGACGGCCGCCCCGTGGGGATTCTCGACGTGCAGGATCTCGTGGCGATGCGGCTGGTGGCGGACTGAGGGGACGGCACCCCAGCCGCTCCGCGCCGGACTCGCATCCGCACAAAAAACAACCCCGCGCCTTCGCGCGGGGTCGTTGAGACTCGTCACTATCGAGAGACAACGCGAATCAGCGGCGGCGGCGCGACGCGAAAAGACCGCCCAGCGCAAGAGCCGCGGCGGCGCCCGGCGCGGGGATGTAGGCGGGGTCGTCGGTCTCGACGATGCGTCCGTTGAGGGCCTGGGGCAGGCGCGAGTTGTCGTGCGGGAAGAGCGTGCGGAACGCCTCGATCTGAGCGTGCGACATGGTCAGGGGCTGGGTGAGGAGGACCCAGTTCACGCCCTCGGTGTAGGGCGGGGTCGTGAGCGAACCGTGGTAGCGGAACGAGTAGAGATCCGCCGTCAGCATCGAGGTCAGATCGAAGCTCGCGATGCTCCGCGGGTCGGCCGTGGAGGTCGGGAGGTTCGAGAAAATCGAATCGAGCGCGGCGTTGGCCGGGCCCTCCTCGATCCAGCGGCCCACGACCATGAGGTTGCCGCCCGCGTCGCGGTGCACCATGTGCAGTTCCATCTCGGACTCGTGCCCGTTGAGCCAGTGCTCGGCGGGGGTGTGGAAGTGGAACTGGAGCAGGTCGTAGGTGTTGCCGCTGACCGAGACGCTACCCGCGCCGGCCGGGACGTTGGCCTTCACGGTGGCCTCTTCATCCGGGGACCCGGTGTTGACGACATCGAGCGGGGTGTTCTGGCTGTACGAGAAGTTGAGCGACGGCAGGGCCGCGTTGTAGCTGATGTTCTCGTTGCGGATGTCGATGGGGCTCTGCTCGTTCTGAGCGAGCGCAGCCACGGAGGCACCGCCGACGGCGACCAGGAACACGAACTGGCGAACAGTGGAACGCATGCAAGAAACTCCAAGAGGCGTCCCCGCGCTTTGAATCGGCGGCGGAGACTTGCGGGTGCCGAGCCGTCTCTCCCTTCTCCTCCAGCGGGAGCGAACCACCGCCGTCGTGCCGCCAAGCCCGCACCCTGAACGAATCGCCGTGTGGGCGAGCAGGGCGACGCTGGAAAACGCACAGCCGGTCTAGGGCCCCTCCCGGCGGGATCGCGGGGGTCCGACACCACCCAGTTCGAAATCGGTGTGCTCGGTCCGCCACCTGGCCTCGACAATTCCGGAGAATCTTGGAGTGGAATCCGCACCCTGTAATTCTCCGAACCGATTCGCGTTGACTCGTCGCGTGCCGCTTCCTTCGATTTCGAGTGGACCTCAACCGCCGCGGAGTCGCCGTTGGCGGGGACTCATGCTGCCGTGATTCCGGATTGGAGCAAGTATGAACTCCGTGCTCACGACCCTCTCTTTCCTCGGGAACCTCGGAACGTGGGAACTGATGGTGATCGTGGTGATTGGGTTGCTCGTCGGAGGGATATGGCTGTCGAGGGTCGCTCGGAGATCGGGCAAGTGAACCGTTGAACTCAAGAACGGGCCCGTTTGCACTGATGAGGTTTGAGCCAACTTCTCAAGGCGATTCCTCCGACAGGGCGACACCCGCAATACTCCGAACAGTCCCGCGTAGGCTCTTTTGGTCTGGTTCGAATTGATTTTCCCGAGGCCCCAATGCCCTAGTTTCGGCGCGGGCGAGCCTTGGTGTTGGCGCTCGTGTGGCCAGGAACGAGAGATGTACACCTCGCTCGCGATCTTCGGCAACCTCGGAGTTTTCGAGCTGATCGTCGTCCTGGCGATCGGGCTGCTCATCTGCGGGAGATGGCTGCCCGAGGTCGGTCAGAGCGTGGGCAAAGGAATCGTTGAGTTCAAGAAGGGCCTCGGCATCGATGAGTAGGCCTTCGAAGGGCATCGCCGGCGATTCGTCCGACGGGGTGCCCCCTGCAATACTCCGAACAGATCGGCGTTGACTCTCCGGGTGAGGCTACCTTTGATTTTGTGGTGACCCCAAACGCCGGGGAGTCGCCGCGGGCGGGCCTCGGGGCCGCCGCAAGTCCGGCTTGGAACGAGACATGAACACCGTGCTGACGTCGCTCGCGCTCATCGGCAACCTCGGAACGTGGGAACTGTTTGTCATCCTGGCGATCGGGCTGCTCATCTTCGGGCGACGCCTGCCGGAAGTCGGTCGCAGCCTCGGCAAGGGGATTGTGGAGTTCAAGAAGGGCCTGAAGGGCGTAGAAGACGAGATCGATGACGCGTCGTCTCAAAAGGTCCGCTCTCCCCGCGAGTTTCCGCGGCCGGGCGAGGACGATCGCCGCGTCAGCCGCGAAGAGACCCCGCAGAAGGTCTCCGAACCGCAGGCCTGACCACCTGCCCAGGGCTTTGGCACCCGCCTCCCGCGGTGGTACGCTCGTGAAATGATCAATGCGCTGACGGTCTGGATGCTCCTCGCGGCTGGTGGCGCGGCGGAGCCGCCCCGCGTGGTGGTAGCGCGCGATGACGTGCGGATCACCGAGAGTTGCGTGATCGAAGTGCCTCCGGGCGTGGTGATCTCCGACTCCAACGGTGACGGCGTCATCCACATCGAGGCGGACGGCGTGACAGTGCGTTTCGCCGAGGGGAGCGTGCTCAGGGGAAGCGGGATCGATGCCGCGCCGAACACGTACCGGGGCGTCGGGATCACGATCCGGGGCCACAAGGGCGCGCGGATCGAGGAGGCGCGGATCAGTGGGTTCAAAATCGGTTTGCTGGCGCGCGGGGCGGACGGGCTCGCGGTTGTCGGCGGGTTTTTCGATGACAACTACCGCCAGCGACTGCGATCCACACCGCTCGCCGAGGACGGCGCCGACTGGCTCTTCCCGCACGAGAACGATCGCCGCGAGTGGGTGACGCAGCACGGCGCTGCGGTGTGCATCGAGCGATCCGAAGGCGTCGAGGTCTCGAAGGTGAAGGTCCGTCGCGGCCAGAACGGGCTGATCCTGGACCGCGTGAACGGCGCAAAGGTCTTTGACAACGACATGTCGTTCCTCTCGGGCTGGGGGCTCGCGATGTGGCGCAGCAGCCGCAACACGATCTCGCGCAACGCGCTGGACTTCTGCGTCCGCGGCCACAGCGAGGGCGTGTACAACCGCGGGCAAGACTCCGCGGGCATCCTCTGCTTCGAGCAATGCAACGAAAACCTCTTCGTCGAGAACTCCGTGACGCACGGCGGCGACGGGTTCTTCGGGTTCGCGGGGAAAGAAGCGCTCGGTGAGAAACCAGCGCCCGCCGGCGGGATCGACTACGCCGACGCGGGGTGCAACCGGAACATCTTCGCCCGCAACGACCTCTCTTACGCGGCGGCACACGGGCTCGAACTCACCTTCAGCGAAGAGAACATCATCTGGGACAACCGCTTCGCGGAGAACGCCATCTGCGGCATCTGGGGCGGGTACTCCTCAGGCTCTTGGATCGTCGGCAACGTCTTCGAACGCAACGGCGGCATGGCCTACGGCCTCGAACGCGGCGGCATCAACATGGAGCACGCCTCGCGGAACGTGATCCTCTCGAACCGCTTCGAGAACAACCGTTGCGGCGTGCACCTGTGGTGGGACGACGACGCGGCGTTGCTCAGGCTCCCGGGTGTCAAGGCCGGTTACCGCGGCGTCAGCGAGAACATCATCGGCGACAACCGGTTCGTGATGGACGCGGACAATCCGTGGACCAAGGGCCGAATGGTCGGCACGCAGCTGCGCGACGCAGGCAAGGGAAACGTGAGAGACAACTTCTACGCGGGGAACATCGCGGTGGTCGCCGCGGAGGGCGCATCGGAGATCGATGTACCCCCGGACGCTCGGCCGACACTCTGCACACTCCCCGATTTCGAGCCGCCCAAGTTCGAGGTGCTCGGCGACTCGCGCCCCGTGGGCGTTCGGCGTGCACTCCGCGGACGCGACCAGATCATCATGGGCGAGTGGGGGCCATGGGACCACGAGTCCCCGATGCTCAGGTCCGCGGGGGAGTCGGCCGAGGGCAGGGTCTTCGAACTCTTCGGCGTGCGCGATGCAAACGTGATGTGCCAGGGCGCGGAGACAGACACCCAGCCGCCCCTTGATCCATCGAACCCCGCATCTCCTTGGCGGATCACGGTCCGCCCGCGCGACGGCGACGATGTCGCGGCGTTCCGGTTAAGCGTGGAGACGATCGCGGGCGCGTGGAAGGCGTCGGCCACGGGAGTGATGACGCGCGCGGTCTGGCGGGCGAAGTTCTTCGAGTGGAAGAAGGACGTCGACCCCCGCGAGCGTCTCGAAGACTGGCGCCTCCTCGCCGACGCCGCGTCGGCGGTCGAGCTCGGTTCGCTGCGGTTGCCCTTCGGACACGGCGGGCCGCGCGCCTGCGCGATGGCGATCGCCGACGAACAAAGGTCAAGGCTTCCCGAACCCGGCGATCACTTCGGAATGATCGCGACCACCCGCCTGCGCTTGCCCGCGGGCGACTGGCGTGTGCGGGTGCTGAGCGACGACGGGATCCGCGTGACCGCCGATGGTGCCGCCGTGGTCGAAAACTGGACGTGGCACGGCCCGACGACCAACGAGGGCGTTCTCCGAGTCGACCGTGAGCGGGTCGTCGAGTTCGGCGTTGAGTACTTCGAGATCGACGGGTACGCCGTTCTCGAGTTGACGCTGGAGCGAGTGGGGGACTGACGCCCCCCGGGCGGTTTCGCGCGCGAATCCGTGCAACGCCGTGGCTCCTGAAGCGACAACCAGCACGGCGTCAGCCACCAACGCGACGCCGCCGATGCCAGCCCGTGCCACGCGACCGCGTGGGGCTGGCGACGGCAACCCGCAGCCAGCCGCCGGGGTCCCCGGCGCGGAGGACGCACCATGAGGATCGGTAGCGACACGTCCACGTCGTTCGCTCGCACTGCATCTGATCAGGAACTTGGCCAGGGGCCTTCATCTCGACAGTCGGCTCCGGCAGCTCCGCTCGCCGTCGCCGTGCTCCAGGAGCGAGCGATGCCCGCCGACGACTGGGTGGCAACGCCGCGGCAGATGTCGGCGGTCTCCGGCCGCGCCGAATCCCTGCGATCGGAGTTCCGCTCTCGCTTCGGCGAGCTCGCAACAACGTCGGACCGATTCCACAACACCCTCAAACAGGTCTTCGGCTCTGGCTACGACGCAAAACTCGCCGAGGAGTACCGCCATGCCGCCCTCGGCGGCGACTTCTCGTGGCTCCCCGAGGTGCGCCTTGTCGACAGCCAGACCCTCGGCGGCGCCCGCGGCGCGTTCGACGCGTCCGGCGGCGAGATCCTGCTGAACAGCGATTTCAGCGACACCGAGCTCTCCGACGTCTACATGGAAGAGGCCGGTCACTTCCTGGACAACGCCCTGAATCACGGCCTTGATACCAAGGGCGACGAGGGCGAGATCTTCATGCACGTGCTCTCCGGCGAATCGCTCACCGCCGAGCAGCTCGCCGCGGCCAAGGCCGAGGACGACCACGGAGTCATCACCGTCGACGGCCGAAAGGTCGAAGTCGAGTACGGCTTCTTCAAGTCGATCAAGAAGGCGTTCAAGGGAATCGCGAAGTCCTTCGGCGGAATGTTCAGCGGCGGCTTCCTCAAGATGCTGGGCTTCGCGATCCCCGGATTCGGAACGCTCGCGAGCTTCGCGTTGTCCACCGCGGTCGATTTCGCCAGCAAGAAGCTCGGCAAGAAGGGCGGCTTCCTCGGCAAGGTGCTCGGCATGGCCGGCGGCTTGCTCTCCGGTGGTGGTGGTTCGATCCTCGGCTCGCTCGGCTCCGTCGGCGGGTTCGCGCAGAAGGCGCTCTCGTTCCTCCCCTCGCCCATCAAGTCCGTCTTCGAACGCGGCAACGACATCTTCAAGACCGTCAAGGGCACGTTCCGCGAACTCGGTCGCGACGTGCTCGGCTCGATCGTTGACGGTGCCAAGACCGCGTTCGGTGGCATCACCGGCGGCGTGAAAGCGCTCGCCGAGGGCAACTTCGGCGAAG
>JBMOHX010000028.1:0-19473 GCA_049317625.1 Phycisphaerales bacterium | reverse complement strand
ATCCGCATGCGAACCGCGATCGGATCGACCTCGGGCGCGATGATGTTGAACTCCTCGGGGTGCAGCACGATCTTCCCGCCGTAGGTCGTGTTCGGGTAGAGATCGTGCATCCGGTTGAAGCACCGCAGGAACGTGCTCTTGCCGCACCCAGAGGGCCCGATCAGCGCGGTGATCTTCTTCTCGTAGATGGGCATGTTCAGCGACTTCAGCGCGTGGAACTTGCCGTAGTGAAAGTTGAGGCCGATCGCCTCCGCCTTGACCACCGCGGCAGGGTCGCGTTCTTCCGCCGTGGGCACCGGGACGCGCGCGGCCGTCGGAGCGCTCGTCGCCGCCGGGGTGTGGTTGGGGTTGTTGCTGTGGGGTGTCAAACCATGTCCCTCGTGTGCGCGGCGGGCCCTACCACCGGATCCGCTTGCGGAGCCGGTACCGCAGCGTGATCGCCAACGCGTTCATCGCCAGCGTGATCGCCAGCAGCACAACGCCGGTCGCGGCGGCGTTTTCCTGGAACTTCTTATCCGGGCGCGACACCCAGTTGAACATCTGAATCGGGAGCACCGTGAAGCCCGAGTTGAGCCAGGCCGTCGCTTGGATCCAGGCCGACTCGGCCGGGCCGACCGCCTCCCCGCCCGCCCCGATCCGCATCGCCGAGATGGCGTCCGCGGCGTTTCTGGCGTCGATCGAGAACGGCACCGGCGGCAGGAACGCGATGTAGGTCAGCGCGCCGATCGTGATCAACGGCGCCGTCTCGCCGATGGCCCGCGAGAGCGCGAGGATCGAGCCCGTGAGCACACCGCTCATCGAGTACGGGAGGATGTGCGACCACACCGTCTGTAGCTTCGTGGCCCCGCACGCGTACGACGCTTCTCGGATCGACTGCGGGATCGCGCGGATCGATTCGCGCGTCGCAACGATGACAATCGGCAACACCAGCAACCCGAGCGTGCACCCGGCGGTCAGCACACTCCGCCCCAGACCTGCAATCCCGTCGTTGGGATCACCCAGCCACCGCTCCCACTGGTAGATCAGCACGCCCAGGGCCATCAGCCCCCAGATGATCGAAGGCACACCCGCGAGGTTCGCGATGTTGATCTCGATCACGGCGGTCAGCCGGTTCTTCTTCGCGTACTCCTCGAGGTACACCCCCGTCGCGATGCCCAGCGGGATCGCGAGCAGGGACGTCACCATCATCACCAGGCAGGTCCCCACCAGCGCAGACTTGATGCCCGCTTTCGCGGCATGACGCGAGGGAAACGAGGTCAGAAAGTCCGGATGCAGCCGGCCAGCCCCATCGCGCACAAGGTCGGCCACCAGCACGAGCAGCACGCCCAGCGCCAGGGTGATCAGCAACGCCCCGAGCACCGCGAAGGCGGCGTCCACCCGCTTGCGACGCTTCACGTTGTCCTCGAGCGACTCCACGTTAGTAGGCCTCCCGGTAGCGCCGCCGCAGGCGGTGGCCGATGATGTTGAAGGACAGCGTCATCAGCACCAGCGTCAGGCCCGCCGCGAAAATCGACTGATACCCGATGCTCTCGTGCTCCAGGTCCCCACCGCTGACGGAGACGATGAACGCGGTCAGCGTCTGGGCGGGTTCGCGCGGGTCCGCGGTGAACTTGGCTTCCATTCCCGCGGCGATCGCGACAATCATCGTCTCCCCCAGCGCCCTCGCCACGGCGAGAATGTACGCCGCGGTGATCCCCGAGAACGCAGCCGGGTACACAACCTTCCACGCCACCTGCACACGCGTCGCGCCCAGCGCGTAGGCCCCCTCGCGAAGGTGACCGGGCACGGCCTTCATGGCGTCCTCGCTGAGCGACGCGATGAACGGGACAATCATGATCCCCATCACCAGCCCAGCCGAGAGCATGTTGGCTCCGGGCAGGTCGGGGTTGAGCTTCTGGAGCAAGGGAGTCACGAACAGGAGCGCGAAGTAACCGAACACGACCGTCGGGACCGCCGTCAGCAGCTCCAGCGCCGGCTTCACGATCTCGCGGAGCTTGTGCGGGCAGTACTCGCTGAGCCAGATCGCCGAGATCGTGCCGATCGGGATCGCGACCAGGAGCGCAACGGCCGTGGTGACCAGCGTCCCCGAGATCAGCGGCAGGATACCGAACTTCGGGTTCTCAAACTGCGGGGACCACTGCGTACCCGTCGCGAACTCCACGAGTGCCGATCCACCCGCCCCGATCCGAGCCCACAAGCCAGCGCCGGCCAGGTCCGGATTCTTGATCTGGATCATGTGCTCGAAGAACGCGATCGACTCGACCACCAGCGTCGCGACAATCGCGATCGTCACGACAATCGAGAACGCGGCCGCCAGAAAGAGCACAACCGCGGCGACCTTCGAGCGCACCGCGGCCGCTGCCCGTGCCCGTTCGGCACGTCGCGGATCGATCGCGCTCGGCAGGCGTACTGCCTTGGGTGTCGTCGAAATCGGCTCGGGCACTCGGGACCTCTCCTCGTCACGGCCGCAGCGTTGAATCGGCGACCGCCCCGGCCGGGGCGGTGCCGGGTCACTCATCCGCTTACTTGGCGTCGCCCTTCTTCTCGGGAGCCTTCACCTCGGTCATGAGCGGCCGCTTGAACAGCTCATCGATGTGCAGGCCCGCCTCAGAGTGGCCGCCGAAACACGTGCCGACTTCGCCCTTCTTGAGGCGTGCCATCGCCGACTCGTACGACGCCGCGGGGAGCGCGATGTACTTCACTTCCTCAACCAGCGAGGCCGCGTGCGTGAGGTAGAACTCCACAAACTGCCGAACCTCGGGCTTGTCGAGCGCTTTCTTGTTGACGTAGATGAAGATCGGGCGGGCCAGCGGGCTGTAGGAGCCGTCCTTCACCGACTCGGGCGATGCAGTAACCGCCTTGCCCGCGGGGTTCACCACCGGAATCGCCTTGAGCCGGTCCTTGTTGTCCGCGTAGTACGCGTATCCGAAGTAGCCGAGCGCGTTCTTGTCGCCCGCGACCGCTTGCACCAGAGCGTTGTCGTCCTCGTGCTGTCCGTAGTCCGTGCGGCTGAGCTTCGCCTTCCCGTTCACGGCCTCGGTGAAATAGTCAAAAGTGCCGGAGTCGGAACCGGGTCCGTACAGCTTCAGCGGCTGGTCCGGCCACGCCGGGTTGACCGCCTTCCACGTCATCACCTTCTTCTCGGCGTCCGGATGCCAGATCTTCTTCAGCTCCTCGATCGTGAACTGCGTCACCCACGTGTTCTTCGGGTTGACGAGCACCGTCAGGGCATCGAAGGCGATCGGGAGCTCGATGTACTCGATCCCGTTCTTCTTCGCCTCCTCCATCTCCTTCGCCAGGATCGGACGGGAGGCGTCCGCCACGTCGATCTCGCCCCGCACGAACTTCTTAAACCCGCCGCCGGTGCCGGAAATCCCCACCGTCACCCGCACGTCCTTGCCCGCGGCCTTCTGCGCGTTCTGGAACTCCTCCGCCACCGCCTCGGTGATCGGGAAAACCGTGCTCGAACCATCCACCGTGACCGTCTGCGCCGAGGCCTTGGCCGCCAGCAACAGACCGCATGAAAGAGCGAAGCCGAACTTCGACATGATGACCATTGTGGGCTCCTTAAGAACAGACGGCAGGTCCGACGCCTCTCGCCCCCCCAGGGTTCCAGCGCCGTCGCCTCTCCTGAGGCTCAATGTTCTAGGTACTGGTTTCCGCGCGCCGACCGACACGCGGTTAAGATCGTGCAAAGAATAACCAAACAAAATCCTTCCTTCTCCGATAAGCACCCCCGCCTCGCCCGACGCTCAGGACCAAAGGGGCAGCAAGATGCGTTCTGTGGCATAATGGCCCCCTCGCGCTGTTCGCCGCCCCATGGCACCATGACCGCACACCGAACCCGCATTGGAGACCCTGAAATGAACATCAAACTGGCCCTTTCGACCGTGGCCCTCTGCGGCCTCGCCGCGGTGCCTTCCGCGTCCGGTCAGGACGCGACCCGCGCGTACGCGGCGGAGCTCGCCTCCGATGCCGCCGGACGCGAGAGTCTGCTCGCAGGTGGCGGCGGCGCGGGGTACGAGAAGGGCCGGTTCCAGCTCTACGACGATTCAAAGACCAACTTGCTCTGGATCGGCGGTCACTTCCAGTTCCGCTACAACGCCAACTTCCGGAGCAACGATTCGTCCGCCGGGGGCAACGATGAGTTCACCCACGGGTTCCAGATGCGACGTACCCGGCTGCGAATGGGCGGTAGCATCTGGGACAAGAACCTGACCTACTTCCTCCACATCGACGCCAACCGCGCCAACGGCGACTGGACCCTTCTCGACAGCTACGGGCAGTACAAATGGGACAACGGCCTCGCCGTCCGGTGGGGGCAGTTCAAGCTCCCGTTCCTGCGTGAAGAGAACGTCGCGGACGCGGTGACGCTCGCCGCCGAAGCCTCTGTCACGCATTCGATCTTCACGCAAGGCCGCTCCCAGGGCGTGCAGTTCGAGTACACGGCCGAGAAGTTCAAAGTCGCCGGCGCTTTCTCCGACGGGTTTACCACTTTGAATACGGACTTCAACAGCGCGCGTGAGAGTGACTACGCCCTGACCGGCCGGTTCGATTGGCTCTTCGCCGGCAACGACTTCAAGCGATTCGACGACTTCACGTCCTTCCGTTCCCAAGACTACACCGGCGACCTCGGCGTTGCCGTTCACTACCAAGACGGCGGTGAAACCGGCGGAACTCTCGACCGCGGCAGCTTCTCGGCCGTTGTCGATACCCAGGTCGAGGGACGGGGCTGGAACTTCCACGCCGCGGGGATCTTCCGCAACACGCAGGACGACACCGGGGCCGACTCCGCAGAGTTCGACGACTACGGCATGGTCGTGCAGGCAGGCTTCTTCGTCAGCGACCAGGTCGAACTCTTCGGCCGCTTCGACGTCGTCTTCGCGGACAACGATCGCTCGGCAGACGCGTCCACCGACGACACCTTCCACACCCTCACCGCGGGCACCAACTACTACATCTCCCCAGAGAGCCACGCCGCGAAGTTCACCGCTGACGTCCAGTACTTCTTCAACCCCGAAGGGGATCTCTCCATCGTCAGCCCCTCCACCTCCACGGGTCTCCTCGCCGACGGCGAGGACGGGCAGGTTCAACTCCGCCTCCAGATGCAGGTCATGTTCTAGGTCCTGCTCGCCGCGGCACAGTCCGATCGCTCGCCGGGCGGCCCAACGACGGGCCGCCCGTTTTCTTGCCCGCCGGGGCGTGCGGGGTAACCGTGCCGGAACAGGGGCGTATACCGTCGTGGGCTCCCAGCGCCCGCGAGGAATGTCCGGATGAACCTGCTCCGCAACGCACGAAAGTGGCTCTCGACCGGCGTGATCGCCGGTGTGGGGTATGCCGCGCTCGCGGGCCCCCTCGACCCCCGGCTGGTCCCGGCCGATGCCGCCTGGGCGGCCCACCTCGACATGGACGCCGTGACCGCGTCGCAAATGGGAATCTACGTCAGGTCTTCACTGCCGCCGGAGGTCCGCTCATCACTGAAGGACTTCACCGCCGGCTTCGGGATCGATCCATTTGTCGACGTGCACAGCGTGACCGTCTTCGGCCTCGACCGCGAGCCGAAGTCCGGAGCAGCGATCGTGATCGCCAGCTCGGCTGCGGACGACCTGCCCCGGCGGCTGACCGAGGCGGGCTTGCAGTCCTTCACGGTGGAGACCAAGGACCAGGTTTCCCGGTTCTCGTGGTTCGAGCACGGCAAGCATTGGCACGCCGCGCTCTCGCCCTTCGGCGAGGATTCGCGTGCCATTGTGTTCGCCGACTCGACCCAAGACCTCGACGCGGGGCTCGCCGTTGTGAGAGCCGCCCGCTCTTCGACGGTCACCACCGGACTCTCTGTGTCGAGCGAGTCGCCGCGCAAAGGATCTCTGTTCTTCGCGGCGATGAAGGAAATGCCGGTTGACGAGACCGATGCCCCGCGCGCTCAGTTGCTCCGAGCCGCGACCTCCGTCACGATCGACGTGGGAGAAGCCCCCGCTCAAGGCGGCCCGAGGCTCTTCGCCCGCGTCTTTCTTCAGACAGGAACACCTGCCGACGCGGTCGCCATCCGGGACATGGTGCAGGGCCTGCTTGCGGTGAGCCGCCTGGGTCTGCGCGCCGATCCACAGATCCTCAAGGAACTCGACTCGGCTGTCGGGGCGATCCACATGACCGCCGAAGGCAACACCTTCCGGCTCGAAGCGGAGCACCCGTGCGCCGACGCGGTGCGAATGATGAAGCTGATCGATGCCAAGACCGCCACGGGCGACGCGTCAGAGTCGCGCACCGCGAAAGAAGACCAAAGCGAACGCATCGTCCCGGCTGAGTCGCCAGCCCAGCCCCGGTAGCGAAGAGTGAGCCGAGCAAAGCACCATCTCCCCGCAGTCGACTACTCCCTGCTCGAGCCGGAGGCGTTGGCCGTGCGCGCCCAGCAGGGCGACCGGGACGCCTTCGGCGAGCTGGTCATTCGTTTCGAGCCACGACTGTTCAACTTCCTCCTCCAGCGCGTCCGCATCCCCGACGACGCCGCCGAGCTCACGCAAGACGCGCTGACCCGCGCCTGGGAACGGATCAACGACTACGCCCCGTCCTGGCGCTTCTCGACATGGGTGTTCACCATCGCCTCCCGGATGGCCGTGAGTCACCACCGCAAGCACGGACGGATGAAGACCGCGGAGGACTTCGACATGTCAGAGGCTCCCCGCGCGGCAGAGGTTGACGACGCGAGCATCGCGCTGGGTTCTCGTCTCTGGCGTCTGGCGGCCGAAGAACTCACCCCCGAGCAGCACACCATCCTCTGGCTCAGGTACGCCGAAGACCTTTCGATTTCCGAGATCGCCGGCGTGGTCAGCAAGACCGCCGTCGGCGTGCGCGTCGCCCTGTTCAGGGCCCGCCAGGCACTCGCCGCTCATCTCGCGTCCGCAGGCACCGGGCCCGAGGGGGCGCCCGGACCCGCCGCTCAAGACTCCCTCCCTCCCATCGCGGGCAGGGTCGCAGGAGGACTCTCATGCTGAATCGTGACGACGCCGTTCTTGTCTCCGAAGCAATCGACGACAGCCGCCCACTCCCCGCAGAAGCGGGTGAGTCCCTCCGCGCGGAGTTCGTCCGTCAGCGCCGGGTCGACACCCTGCTCCGCGGTTCCGCCGCGGCGGTCTCTCATCCCTCCCCGCTGGGTCTGGTCGATCGCATCCGGGCCGCGGTCGCCGAGACAGAGCCCGATCACCTCGTCGCCGGCCGGATCGCGTTCGGCCCCTTCGCCGCGGCGGCCGCCGCCGTCCTGCTCGTGGGACTCTCGCTGTACACCACGCTCCCCAAGACCTCGTCGGGCTCCCGTTTGCGGGGCAACGCGATGCGCATCATCCCGATCCCGTCCGATCCTGCCGCGGCCCTTGGCGGCACCATCGAAAGCCCGCTCGAAGCAGAGGCCCGCAACCTGAAGGAAGACACCCGCCGCGCCGCCGACGCAGTGCTCGCCTTCCTACCAATCTCGCGATGACCCCCGACGCCCCGAGCGCCCCCAGACCCCTGATGGTCTCGAGTTGGAACGGCGCGCCCGCGACGGCAACCGCGGCTCGACTCGTGCGAGAGGGAACCAACCTGCTCGACGCCATCGTCCGCGGGGTCGCCATCGTCGAGGCCGACCCAACCGAAATGACCGTGGGATACGGCGGCCTCCCCAACGAAGAAGGCGATGTCGAACTCGACGCCGCTGTCATGGACGGCCCGCTTCACAAAGCCGGCGCGGTCGCCGCGCTCAAGGGGATCAAGCACCCCGCGGCCGTCGCGATGGAAGTTCTCCGCCGCACCGACCACGCCCTGCTGGTCGGCGAGGGCGCGCGCCGCTTCGCGCGCCAGGTCGGTTTCAAGGAAGAAGACCTGCTCACACCGCAGGCCCGCGAAGCCTGGCTCCTCTGGAAGTCGCGGCTCAGCAGCGCCGACGCCTGGATCGGCGCAAGCGAGCACGCGGGCTCCTTCGGTCGAGCCCTCGAAGCCGGCGTCGAATCCCACGTCAGCGGGGCCCAGCACGCCGGCGCCGAACCGCCCCGCACATGGGGCACGATCCATGTCTCGGGCCTCGACGCGGCGGGCAACCTGTTCGCATGCACGAGCACGAGCGGCCTCTCGTACAAGATACCGGGGCGCGTCGGCGACTCGGCTCTGGTGGGCGCGGGGATCTTCGTCGACAACGCGGCCGGCTCCGCCGGCGCGACAGGCCGCGGCGAGGCGTCCCTCCACAACTGCATCGCCTACGAAACCGTGCGATCGATGGAGGCGGGCCTCTCGCCGACCGAAGCCGCGCTCGCCTCGCTCCGCCGCCTCGCCCGCAACACCAAGGAACCCCGCCTGCTCGACGAACGAGGCGAGCCCGCGTTCAACGTCACCGTCTACGCGCTCCGCAAGGACGGCGCGTTCGGCGCGGCGTCACTCAGAAGCGGTTACACCTTCGTCGTGCAGGAAGGGGACCGTACCAGCGTGCTTCCGACGACGCCGCTCTTCGCGACCCCAGCGCCGCTGTAGCCCGCGTCACCGCCACGAGGCCGTGTTGAACTCCGGCCCGCCCACATCAACGCCCTTAAGCCCGCCTCGGGTCCACCTGAAGTGGCCGTACACGTTTGTATCCGCCCCGTACCCCACCACCGGCGCTTCCCACGCGCCCGGGGTGAACGCGAACGAAAACGCGAACGCCCTGCTCGGCGCGAGCGGATCCACACCACGGCCCGTGTCAGCGGTCGTGCGCACCGAGGCCGAGCCGTCGAAGAACAGGAGCGGCCCCCTGGCCTGCTCGAAGGCGTAGAACATCGGGGTCTTCCCGAAGTGACGGGCGAACGTCTCGTACAGATGCACCTTTGACGACGGGAACGCAACGTCGGTGAGCTTGCGCCGGCCAAAGATCTTGCCCGAGCGTTGGATGTTCGTGTAGGTGTAGTAACGATGCGTCGCCGCTTGTGTCACCGTGCAGTAGTTGGGACGATCGCCGCGATCGGGCGAGAAGGCCATCGGCACGCACTCGTAGCTGGAGCTGTACGGCCAACGCTTGCCGCGGTTTTCCCCCTGTTCGGGCGCGAGCGGTGCGGTCTCCCCGCGATCAAACGCCGCCGGGTCCGCCTGCCAAGACTCCCGCAGTTTGTCCTCCGGGCAGCACACCATCTTCTCCGGCAGACGCGACGCGAGATAGTCCTGCAGCACAAGGTGGTTGTACAGGATCTGGGGGATCCAGTTCTCGATGAACTGAATGTCCTCCCTGTCCGCACGCCTGCGGAGGATGTCGATCGCCTGGCACGCCGCGGCGTCCAGGTCACTCCCCGCGGGGCCGCGGAGATCCGCGTACTGGCTTTCCAGCGGAGTTCCCGCCTGCCACGTGAAGCTCCAGAGCCGGTCGCTGGCGTCGACGGCGTAGGTGCTTGTCGCGGTGCCGAACTGCTTCAGGTTCGAGGTGCAGACGCTGAGGCGTCCGGCCTTACGTGCCTGGCCCAGCGCGGGCAGCAGGATGCCGATCAGCAGCGCGATGATCGCGATGACCACCAGCAACTCGATAAGCGTGAACCCCGACCGAGCGGGAAGACGCGACGGATGGTCCATGTTGATACCCCTGTGCGGACCGCGGAAGAAGGCGTAAGCCTACCACACCCCGGCCCACGTGGGAAGGGGGAGCCTCTCAACCCGGCGCTCCGGCGGTGGGCTTGGTGACGGCCCCCCACACCCAGTACGCAGGCCAGCCCAGTGCCAGCACCCCGAACCACGGCAGTGTGGTCTCGGGACTCCCGACGATCGAGAGCACGGTCATCGCGAACGCCGCGAGCACGAAGAGTCCGGGAACGAACGGGTATCCCGGGCACCTGAACACACGGGGCGTCCCGGGCTGGCGTGCCCGCAGCACGAAGATCGACGCCCCCGCCAGACCGTAGAAGATCCACATCGTGAACACAAACCCCTCGGCCAGGCTCTGGAAGTTTCCAAGCACCGTGATCGCGAGACACGAAAGGGCGCACTGCGTCCAGAGCGCGACCGCAGGAGTCTCGCTCTTCCCGCTCACCTTGGACAGGAACCGGTAGAGCAGCCCATCCTGCGACTGCGCGAAGGTCACCCTCGCGCCGGTGATGATCGACGCGTGCGTCGCGCCAAGCGTCGAGAGCACGATCATGGCGCTCACGATCTGCGAGCCCCGCCCGCCGACCAGCACCTGCATCGCACTCGATGCGACACCAGCCTCCCCCACTTCCTTCGTGCGCATCACCTCCAGCGGGATCACCATCATGTACGCGACATTCACGATCAGGTAGATCGCGATCACCGCCAGCGTGCCCGCGAGGTACACCCGCGGCAGCGTGCGCTGCGGGTCCTTCACTTCTCCCGCAACACTCCCCACGTCCGACCAGCCGTCGTACGACCACAGCACCGCGCTCATCGCCGCCGTGATCCCCGCGAGCAACGGAAGCTCCTGCGGCGCGGAGGTCAAGTTCCCAAGCGAACCTCCCGGCAGCGTGAACGCCAGCACCGCGATCGCGCCGACGGCGAGCATTTTGAGCGCCGTCAAAAACGCCCCCACGCCCGCCCCCAATCGCATGCCCAAGGTGTTGAGCCCCGTGAGCAGGACCAACTCGCCGCACACCGCCGCGGCGAGTTCCCATCGGGAGAGCTCACGCCCGAACATCCCCGCGAGGTACTCGATCGTGACCACCGCGATCGCGGACGCCGCGAAGGGTTTGGTGAGCAGCATGTACGTCCAGCCGAACGTGAACGCGACCCGACGGCCAAAGCCCTCGCGCAGAAAGTTGTACACGCCGCCAGACCGCGGGAACATCACGGCGAGTTCGGTGAAGGTCAGCGCGCCAAAGAGCGAGAGAACCCCACCAACCACCCAGAGCCCGAGGATGAGCCACGGACTGCCGATCGCATTCGCGATCCCGAATGGCGTCTTGAAGATACCGCTGCCGATGGTGACGCCCACCATGATCCCGGCGGCGCCGAAGAAACCGATCGTGCGGGGGAGATCGCGTGGAACCTGCATCGACGCATGGTACCGCACCACGCCATCCTGCGCGCCGCGTTCAGCACCCCGCGTCCCACCCCGCGAAGAACACGATGACGTCGTCCCCGTCCACCGAGCCGTCCTCGTTCGCATCGGCCTCGATCACCCCGGCGTCCCACGCGCCGAAGAACGCGATGACGTCGTCACCGTCGATGCCGCCGGAGCAATCGAAGTCGCCCGAGCACACCGTGAGACGAAACCGTGGCCCCAGTGTGGAACCACACGCGTTTCGCGCGACGCAGTAGTACTGCCCCGCGTCGGACTGGCGCGCCTGCGGGATCACGAGCCGTGGCGAGGCCGCGCCGAGAATGTGGTCCGAGTCGGCCAGCGGCGCGAAGTCCTTCCACCAGCGGTAGCTCGTCACCCCCGGGCTCGCCCGCCAGTCGGTCTCGAACTCAACGAATCCGGCCCGGCAGGTCGTCGTGTCGCCCGGGTATTGCACCCAGTCCGCGCTCCACTGCGTTGGCACGCTCAGCAAGTACAGGCCACCGTCGAACTGCCCGGGCGTTGCGTTGCTGAAGCGCGACACAGATACGGTGCCCGCAACAACGGCGCACGACGCGTTCAGATCGGCGGCCTGTGTCAGCCACGACAGATTCCCGCCAGGAAACGCCCCCGTCCGCACGATCTCGTTCCGGGCTGAAACATCTGCGAACCGCACCTCCCGAGATCCCACGTACAGCAGCGTGTTCCCGCGTCGATCAACCGAGTCACCCGACGTGCCGTCAAACGGGCGTTCCACGATCACCCCGGGCGCACTCGGGTTCGTAATGTCGATCGCCGTCAGCACACCCGGATTGGAATCCAGTGTGTACGCGGTCGCCGCGTCCACACGCAGCCCCTCGAAGACGCCTGGGCTGTTGCCCAGAAATCCGATGAGCTGAGGCACCGTGGGATTCACATCGTCCATGATCCACAGCCCGTTGTCGCGGGTCCCCACGTACAGTAGCCCGTTCGCCGCCTCGACCTGCGTGATCACACCGCCAGCCGTGTACGTCCCCGCGAGCGCGGGGCTCGCCGGGTTCGTCACGTTGATGATCCTCATGCCTCCCTGCCCGCCTCCGTACAGGAAACTCCCCACCTGCTTCAGGTCGTAGTCGCTCCCCAGGCCGTGCGTCAGCGAGACGAGCGCCGGGTTGTTCGCGTTCGCAAGGCTGTACACCCAGAGCGACCCGCCGCAACCGGTGATATACAGATTGCCGATCCCCACCCGCAGCACCCGCGCCGCGCAGTTCCAGTCAGGACTCGTACCGATGAACGGGATGCTCCGCAGAATCGTGGGGGCCGCGGGGTTCGTGGTGTTCACCACGCGAAGGCCCACCGTGTCCAGCACGTAGGTGAACCCAGCATCCACCGTCTGGATATCACGAACCTCGCCGATGGCCTTGTCCATCCAACCCAACCGCGTCATCGCCCCCGGGTTCGTGGTGTTCAGGATCTCAAAGCCCCCGCCGTCCGCCGCGGCGTACAGCCTCGAAGTTCCAAACGAACCCCAGACGCACCGCCCTTCCAGCACAAACGTCCCCAGCAACGGCGGCGAAATCACGTTGGTCGCGATGTTGTAGGTCTTGACGCCCGAGTACAGCGCGCCCACGTAGAGCGTCGTCCCGCTGATCGCCACCCACTGCGCCTCGTCCGCGATCGTCGATGACCGCTGGATGTTCGGCAGCGAGTTCAGGTTCAGCACGTCCAGTTGTTCGTCGCGGCACGCGTACACGATGTTCCCGGTCGCCGCGAGAGCACCAAAGTCCGGCAGTCCGATATCAGAGAACTGCCCGACCAGCACGGGGAACTCCGGGTCCGCGATGCTGACAACCTGCAGAGTTGACCGCTGTTCATCGTCATCCCGCAGCGCGATGAACGCCCGCGACCCGATCACGGTCACGCGGACGCGGTCATACCCCGCCCAGCTCGTCGTCCACTGCCCGAGCAGGAGCGGGAACTCCCCGAACGAGTAGTCCACGATCTGCATGATCCCCGCGGCGAGGTTCACCGAGTACGCAACATCACCCACCGGGTCGACATCGCTTCCAACCGCGTTCGCACTCGTCTGCACGGGCGTGCTGGTCACAACGGAAAACACCCGGAGCGTCGCGTTGCCGTCATCGTCCTCGGTCACCACCCACGCCCGCGTCGAGTTGCACTCGAGCTTGCGGATCCGGTTCGGCAGCGTCACCCCGCCGAGAAACGTCGGCGTCGATGGGGTAGAGACGCTGAAGATCTCTAGACGATCCCCGCGCGCCACGATCACGCGCGACGCGTCGATGGTCGCGATCTTCTCGACCGGCTGCGCGAACTGGGTGATCAACTGCGTGCCGCACTGCCCAGCCGCGACGGCCGCGACTCCAGCAAGTCCGAGAGCCCAACTGATCACGCCCGCAAGACGAAACAACATCGTTCCCCCGATTCTCCTCCATCCGCGGAGGCACCGTCAACCGTATCCCGGCGCGGCAATCCTCGCAGATTTGTGAGAATCGTCAAGTGTTCAGACGTCCGGATGCCCCGGGGCCTCAGCAGCCACTGTCCCAGTGCTCAAAGAAGAAGATCACATCGTCCCCGTCCACACCGCCGTCCCCGGTCACATCACCCTCGGCGACTCCCGCGTCCCACGCGGCGAAGAAGGCGATCACATCGTCGCCATCCACAGCACCGTCCTTATTGAAATCAGACTCGCACGGGAAGAGCGCAAACACCGAGTCGCCGACGTACAGCAAGGACCAACCGGCAGGCAGGTTCTCGGTGGCGAACGTCCCGACCCGCGTCCCGGCACCGAGAATCTGGATCATCGTCCCACGAACCGGCACGTAGCCGTTGATGAGACTCAGCGTGATCGTCGCCCCCTCGTCGTTGCCCCCGAGCACCATGTCACCGCCCGCGTAGATCGCGTCCGCGCCGCCCTCACCCGCGTTCGCGATGTCGATGTGGTAGTGACCGAACCCGGCAGAACCGCGGCCGAGCGAGTTGGTCACGTTGATCGTGCCGATGCCCACCCCGCTCACGTCGCCGGGGAAGATGTCGCCGGCCAGCCGCACACCCGACGTCGAGATCCCACCCGAGCCGCGGATCAATCCGGTTTGATCGACCGACATTTCGGAGCTGCTGAAGATCGTCCCGAAGCCCAGGCGAAGGCTGAAATCCCCGCCGCCGAAGCCGTTGCTGTCGAGGACCGTCGTGGCGTTCGACCCGATGTTGAGCAGGCCCCGCAGATTCGCGCCTGTCGCAGAGCCGTCGCCAATGTTCGTCAGTGCCGTGATCGTGTTGATCGTACCTGGGGCCGTGGTAACCTTCGCGTTCAACGTTCCCCGCGCCGTGAGCCCGGCGTTGAAGGTGACCGCGGTACCCGTGACGGGCGCGAGAATCTCGGTAGGCCCGTTGAAGATGAGGCCCGTGGACGTGGGTGTGATCGGCCCGTTCGCGTTGCAGGTGCCGGCGACGGCTCCGAAGCCCGTGAGCGTTCCTCCCCGCAGCGACAGTTCCGACGATTCCAGCGTCGCGCCCGAAAGCGACAAAGTGCCACCCGGCCAGACCGACACAGCGCCGCCCGTGAACCGTCCCGGCGCGGCCAATGCGACGAGAGCGGTGCTCCCACCACCCAACCGCCCGATGTTCGACGTGCCCGAGACATGCAGGATCGAGCCCGTGCCCTGGATCGACACCGAGGAGTTCGAGCCCGTGTTCGCACCAACCGTGAGCGCGCCGACCGCGACCGCGCCGCCCCCGGTCAGACTCAGGATCCCGTTGCCGCTCTGGCCGACGGTCAGCAGTTGCCCAACCGACGTCAGCGAACCGCCCGTGTGGATCGTGAGCTGCCCGGTCGAGCCCGCGTTCTGCGCGAGAGAGACGGCCCCCGTGCAGTTGGTCACTCCGGATGACGTCAGACTCCCGTTGTGCGTTGTACCGATCCGCAGAGTGCTCACCGAGCACGCGCCCGTCACGTTCATGAAGCCGTTCGTGTTGGCCACGCTCGAGTTCACCACAAACTGCCCGTCCTGGACCGTGATCGGCCCGTTCACGCGGAACAGCCCCGCCTGCAGATCGAACTGACTCCCCGTGCTGATCGCCAACCCCGAGCACACCAGCGTCCCGTTGGGGCCTCCCGTGTTGTAGTTCGCGATGGTCAGCGACGCCGTGCCGCCGTCGGGATCGCCCAGCGAAAGAGTCCCCCCCACCGTGACCTCCGTGTGCCGCCCGATCGTGCAGGTCGCCGTGCCCGCAGGACTCGCCGTGAGGTTCCGCGCGAGGAACAGATCACCCGCGATCGTCAGCCGCGAGCGGGTGAACTCGTTGGAGAGCGCCGTCACCGTCAAGCCCCCCGTCGCTCCCGCGGCACTCGCCACAAACACATCGTCAGAGACCGTGCACACCGCCGTGTGGTCCAATAGAAACTGAGCCGTCCCCGTCGACGCGATCAGAAGATCCGACGTCGCACCAGTGATCTCCAGCAGCGACCCCGCGCCCGTCACGTTTACAGCGCTCGAGAGCGCGGCCGATGACGAGCACTCGATGCCCCCCGAGGAGAGCACCCGCCCGCCCGCGGTGACGTTGAGCGTCCCCGACCCCGCCGAGCCGCCAAAGCGGTTAGCTCCCGCACCCGACGGCCGCAGCACCGACGCCGCGCCTTCCACAGTCAGCGTGCCCACGGACCCGGCCCCAAGACCACAGCTCAGCGTGGTGCCCGTGACGAGTTCTCCCGAAGTAATCGTGAACTGGGCGGTATTGCCCGGCAACGCCGCGATCGAGAACACCGAGGTGACCGTGTGCGGCACCGTCGACGACCAGTTGACGTTGCCCGACCGGTACTGCTCGATATTGGTCGTCGCCGCCAGCCCGTTGCACGCGATGTTCGCCAACCCAGGGAACGTGAGAAGCAGTTCATCGCCCGCCCCCGGCACGCCGTTCGGAGACCACGCCGTCGCCTGAGAGAAGTTACCCCCCCCAGCGATGATCCATTGCCGGATCGTGGCCTGTGCAGATCCGGCGAGGGTCATGAGGACGACAGCAGAGACGGCGGCGCGGCGGGCGTGCATGAGATACTCCAGTAAGGTCAACCGGAGCACTCGGCGAGCCACACACGCCACGCGGGCCACACTTCCCACCCCAAGGACAAAAAGAAAACCGGGCCCACCCAGGGGCCCGGTGCGATTCACCAGTTCTTCGGTGTTTACTTCATCTCACGCAGCACGGCCTGGGCCGCCGCGAGGCGGGCGACCGGCACCCGGTACGGAGAGCAGCTGACGTAGTCCATCCCGACGCGGTGGCAGAACTCGACAGACTTCGGATCGCCGCCGTGCTCGCCGCAGATGCCGACCTTCAGGTCGGGCTTCACGGCCCGGCCCTTCTTGACGGCCATGTCGACCAGAGCGCCGACGCCCGACTGGTCCAGCGTCTGGAACGGGTCGGCCGCGAGCAGCTCGCGCCGGAGGTAATCCGGGAGGAACGTGCCGATATCGTCACGCGAGAACCCGAAGGTCATCTGCGTGAGATCGTTGGTGCCGAAGGAGAAGAAGTCCGCCGACTCCGCGATCTCGTTCGCCGTCACCGCCGCACGCGGGATCTCGATCATCGTGCCGACCTTGATGTCCAGCCGCGGCTTGTAGTCCTCGGTCTCCTTGATCTTCGCGATGGTCGCCTCGACCTCTTCGCGCAGAACCTGAAGCTCACGCTTGGTGCCCACGAGCGGGATCATGATCTCCGGCAGCGCCTTGATGTTGCTGCGGAGGCAGTCGATGGTCGCCTCGACGATCGCCCGCACCTGCATCTCGAGGATCTCGGGATAGGTGACGCAGAGGCGACACCCGCGGTGGCCGAGCATCGGGTTGGCCTCGTGCAGCTGGTTCACGCGCTGCGTGACCTTCGCCACCGGGATGCCCATCGCCTTGGCCATCTCGGCCTGAGCCTCTTCGGTGTGCGGGAGGAACTCGTGCAGCGGCGGATCGATCAGGCGGATGGTGACCGGGAGGCCCTTCATCGCCTTGAAGATCCCGATGAAGTCGTCGCGCTGGAAGGGCAGGAGCTTGTCGAGCGCCTTCACGCGGGCTTCCTTCGTCTCCGAGAGGATCATCTCGCGCATGGCGCGGATGCGGTCGCCCTCGAAGAACATGTGCTCGGTGCGGCAGAGGCCAATGCCCTCGGCGCCGAAGTCACGGGCCCGCTGCGCATCCTCGGGCGTGTCCGCGTTGGTGCGGATGCCGAGCTTGCGGTACTTGTCGGCCCACTTCATCACCTGGAGGAAGTCGCCGGAAATCTTGTCCGGCTCCTTGCGCGAGATCGAGCCGACCATCACCTCGCCGGTGAAGCCGTCGATCGAGAGCACATCGTCGCGACCGAAGGTCTGGCCCTTCACGGTCAGCTTGCCCTTGGCCTCGTCGATGTGCAGCTCGCCCGCACCAACCACGCAGCACTTGCCCCAGCCGCAGGCGACCACGGCCGCGTGGCTCGTGCGCCCACCCGTGCTGGTCAGAATGCCCGCGGCCGAGTGCATGCCCTCGACGTCCTCGGGGCTCGTCTCGTGGCGGACCAGGATCACCTTCTCACCCTTGCGGGCCCGCTCGACGGCCTCGTGGGCATCGAACGCGATCTTGCCGACCGCCGCACCCGGCGAGGCGGGGATGCCGCGGGTGAGGATCTCGGCCTTCTTCTTGGCGGAGGCCTCGAACATGGGCAGCAGGAGCTGGGTGATATCGCCCGCGGGGATGCGGAGGATCGCGGTCTTCTCGTCGATGAGCCGCTCGCGTGCCATGTCGCAGGCGATGCGGACGGCGGACATGCCGTTGCGCTTGCCGGTGCGGGTCTGGAGCATGAACAGCGTGCCCTTCTCGATCGTGAACTCGATGTCCTGCATGTCCTTGTAGTGCTTCTCGAGCTTGGTCTTGATCTCGAGGAGCTGCTGGTAGACCTTCTTGTTCCACTTGGGCATGTCGTCGACAGGCAGCGGCGTACGGATGCCCGCCACCACGTCCTCGCCCTGCGCGTTCACGAGGAACTCGCCGTAGAAGTGGTTCTCACCCGTCGCGTTGTTGCGGGTGAACGCCACACCCGTGCCCGAGTCGTTGCCCATGTTGCCGAAGACCATGCACTGCACGTTCACGGCGGTGCCGGCCAGGCCACGGATGTTCTCGATGCGACGGTACGAAACCGCCTTGTCGCCCATCCAGCTCTTGAACACCGCCTCGATGGCCAGCTCAAGCTGCTTGAACGGGTTCTGCGGGAAGACCTCGCCCTTGAACTTCTGGTAGACCTTCTTGTACTCCTCGCACACCTCGATCATGCCCTCAGAGGGGAGATCGGTGTCGAGCCGCGCGCCGTGCTTGGCCTTCACCTTCGCGAGGGCCTCCTCGAAGTGCTTGTGGTCGATGTTCATCACCACGTCGCCGAACATGTCGATCAGCCGGCGGTACGCGTCGTACGCGAACCGCGAGTTGCCGGTGGCGTTCGCCAAACCAACCACCGAAGCGTCCGTCAGACCGAGGTTCAGGATCGTGTTCATCATGCCCGGCATGCTCACCTGAGCGCCCGAGCGCACCGACACGAGCAGCGGGTTGGTGTTGTCACCGAACTTCTTGCCCGTCTCCTTCTCGAGCTGGGCGATGTTCTTGTGGACCTCGTTCATCAAGCCGTGCGGCAGACGCTGGCCCGCCTTGTAGTACGCCCCGCAGGTCTCGGTCGTGATCGTAAAGCCCGGGGGAACCGGAAGACCGATCGAGGTCATCTCCGCGAGGTTCGCGCCCTTGCCGCCCAGCAGCACCTTCATCGACCCGTCGCCTTCGGTCTTCAGCTTCCCGAAGTAGTACACCATCTTGCCGGGCTTGCTGCGCATCTGCGGGGAAGTAGTCACCGTGACGCCCACTTCCGCCTTCTTCGCGACCTTGCGGATCGTCTTCTTCACGACCTCGGTACGCGACTTCAACGCTGACTTCGCCATGACTCACCTTTCTCGCAAACGCGCGCGGCCTCGCGCCGCGTGAACTCCGCTTCCCCACCCGACCCGCCGACGCGTTCCCCGCCACCTTTGGTAGGGATATGATCGCACCGCGTTCGGGTGTCGCCCCGTGCACTTCCGATGCCACCAGGGCCTGAGGAGGTGATTCTAGGAACCCAAACGCGCTCCGACGACCTTCATTCAATTCAACAACCGGCCCGAACCCCCGCTTACGCTCTTCCGCCAATGACCGAGCCGGCCGCGAATCCCCGCCAAACCATCGAACTGGACTGGCCGTGCACCCCCGAGGACCTGCTCCCCGCGTGGCCCCGCGCCCGACGGCTCGCCCTGCTCTGGGCAGGCGATGCCGCTCCCTCCCAGTCCAGGTGGTGCCTCTTCACCGAACCGGTCCGGCGCATCGCCCTCGGTCGAAACGCCCAGCGGGAACACCTCGAACGCTTCTTCTCGCCGGCCGCGGCACCTCTCCCGGGAGACCCGGATCTCCCCCCCTTCCGCTCAGGCTGGTTCGCCACTGTTTCCTACGACTTCG
>JBMOHX010000027.1:0-19861 GCA_049317625.1 Phycisphaerales bacterium | reverse complement strand
ACCGGTCGTTGAGTCGACACGGTCCGCCGCCTCCATGAGCGAGGTGAGCATCACCCCTTCGAGCTCGGGCCCGAGTGCCTTCGCGGCGATGGCGTCGCGCACCGCGTCGATGCGCTCCCCGTTCTCAGGCCGGAAGTAGCGCGCGTCGATGCAGTACGTTTGGGTGATGAACCCCGCCCGCCCGGGCAAGGCGTTGAACTCCGCGACCAGCCGCTCCGCGTCGCGCAGGATGTCGTCGCGGTCGGCCTGAACGTAACACCGCGCGAGCACGTGCGCGTACGCGTTGTGGTCGTTGGCGATCACACGCCACCCCGCGGCCTTCATCGCGTGCCCGACGCGCGAGGTGCCGGAGAAGAGGTCCAGAAACGAACTCCCTCCGGCCTCGCACGCTTCACGCACGATGGAACTCACGAGCGTCCGCTTGGAGCCGATGTACTTGATCAACGGTGAACGGTACGCGCGGGGCGAAGGGCCGCCGCGCCCCGTTTTCACGCGCGGTGATATCATGGCCTGCCCCATCCTCGCACGGACGCGACATCCACATGGCAAAGAAGATCCCGGCACATACCGGCGAACCCAGGCTCTTCGAGCAGCACGAACGCGCGCTTGATCGGCGTGTTCGCCGCCAGCGATCTCTGTTCATTCCCCGATACCTCCGCGAGGCGGCCGAGAATCAGCAACTCTCCGGCACCGCACAGGATCAGGCTTACGCGATCGCCGTTCGCTGGGCCGAGCTTGAATCCTCTGGTCACATCGCCAAGCACAAAGAGACCTCGATCGACACCCAGTTCCTCGATCAGCTCTTCGGCGAGGGCCTCGGGTACTCGGTCAAGACTCAAAGCCCATCGGCGTGGCAGCTCGAGCACAAGTTCACCGTTGCGGGCATCGGCACGGCGGATGCCTCGCTGGGTGAGTTCCCGGCTGCGAAGAGCCCGTCGGTTGTCGTCGAACTCAAGGACGCCCAGACAGACCTTGATCGGGACAAATCGGGCGGCCGCACCGCGGTCCAGCAATGCTGGGACTATCTCAACGCCCTGCCCGACTGCCCGTGGGGCATCGTCTCCAACTTCTCAACCATCCGCCTCTACCACCGCAGCAAGGGCAATCTGGCGTACGAGGAGTTCGCGCTCCAGGAGTTGAGAGACCGCGACCGCTTCAACGAGTTCTACGCGCTCTTCGAACGCGGCGGGCTCTTGCGCTCGCGGCTCGGCCAACCATCCCGCGCGGCGTCCCTCCTCGAGAGGACTCAGTCGCGGCAGAGGACCGTGGGCGACGACCTCTACGGCAAGTACCAGCGGTGGCGATACGAGCTGATCCACCACCTGCATGTCGAAGAGGGAGTCGCGTTCGACGAGGCGATCCGTGTCGCTCAAAGGCTGCTGGATCGGATTGTCTTCATCGCTTTTTGCGAAGACCGCGGCCTCTTGCCGAAGGACTCGCTCGCCGAGACCAACAAGGACGTTCGACGCTACAGCCGCGCGAAGAACCCCGCGTGGGAGAACTTCCTCGACCTCTTCCGGGCTGTCGACCAGGGTGCCAAGGGCAAGAAGGAGATCACAGCCTTTAACGGCGGCCTGTTCGCGGACGATCCCGCGATCAACGCGTTGGAGCTGGAAGACGAGAAGTGGACGAACGCGTTCGCGGGGTTTGGTGCCTTCGATTTTTCTGAGGAAGTGAACGTCGAAGTTCTGGGGCACCTCTTCGAACGCTCCATCACGGAACTGGAGAAACTCCGGGTCGGCGGGCTGTTCGCCTTGAAGGGCGCGGTGGAAGCCGCGAACGGAAACGGCCACAGCGCGGCAGCCGCCAAGCACGCCAAGGGCAAGCCCAAGAAGGCCGCCACAGCCGACGACGAATCGTCACTCTCCAAGATGCCCAAGAGCGCCCAGCGCAAACGCTTCGGCATCTACTACACGCCCCCGGCCTTTACCGGCCTCATCGTTGAACGCACCGTCGACGCCCTCGTGCGCGACCGCTTCGCGGCACTGGCCAGAGCGTTGAAAGTAGATCCCGAATCCCGCGAGGCCCAAGACCCCGCCAAGCTCCGGAAGTACTGGCGGGCGTGCCTGGAGTGCCTCAAGGCCCTGACCATCTGCGATCCCGCCTGCGGCTCGGGCGCGTTCCTCATCCGCGCCTACGACGCGATGGACGCCCACTACAAGGCCGTCGTCCACGGACTTGGTGGCGCGGGCGTCTCCCGCGACGAACTCGGCCTCGTCGAGGACGCCATCCCCGACTTGATTCTCTCGAACAACTTGTACGGCGTGGACCTCTCACGCGAGGGCGTCGAGATCACGCAGCTTGCTCTCTGGATCCGCTCGGCCCGAGTCGGCCGAACGCTGATGGACCTCTCCACGCACATCGTCCACGGCAACTCGCTCGTCACCGACCCGGCGGTGGACCCGCACGCCCTGGACTGGGCCAAAACCTTTCCGGACGTCTTCGGCAAATCCGGCGGCGGCGGGGGCTTTGACTGCCTGATCGGCAACCCGCCGTGGGAGCAGATCATGCTCCACGACCGCGAGTTCTTCGCGCTCACCCACCCCGCCATCGCAACCGCCGTGAACGCCGCCGACCGGGACGCGATGATCGAAGCCTTGCCGAGGACCAATCCCGATCTGCACGCCGCGTATCAGGTTGCCGACGCGAAGGCCATGGCGATGCTGAAGTACGTCCGCGAGGGGGACGACTTTCCGCTCACCGGGAAGGGCCGCACCAACCTTTACATGGCATTCGCAGAGCGTGCCAAGACGCTGGTTGCTCCGTCGGGCATGGTGGGCCTTCTCGTTCCCTCGGGCATCGCCACCGACGATACGACCAAAGAGTTCTTCAACGACCTCATGGACCGCAAGGCCTTGGTGAGCCTCTACGACTTCGAGAACCGCAACAAGGTCTTCGAGGATGTGGACAGCCGCTTCAAGTTCTCCGCCATCATCTTCCAGGGGAGCGAGGGAAAGACAGAGCAAGCCGACTTCGTCTTCTTCGCGCACGACGTGGACGAAGTCGCCGAGAGCAACAAGCACCGCCACATCGCCCTCACCGCGGCGGACATGAAGCTGCTCAACCCCAACACCAAGACCTGCCCCATCTTCCGCACGCGCCGAGACGCGAACCTCACCCGTGCCATCTACAAGCGTGTGACGATCCTGATCGACAAGAACCGCAAGCAGGGCGGCAACCCCTGGGGGATCACGTTCAAGCAAGGCCTGTTCAATCAGACGAGCGACGCCAAGAAGTTCACGAAGCCCGAAGTCCTCAAGAAGAACGGCTACTCCTTAGATGGCAACCGTTGGACGAAGGCGAAGAGCATGTACCTCCCGCTCTATGAGGCCAAGATGCTGCAGGCCTTCGACCATCGCGCAGCAAGCATCGTGATCGAAGCGAGCAACTGGATGCGGCAGGGTCAGAAGAGCGAGACCAGCCCCGTTGAGCACGCCAACCCGGAGTTCATGGCGTTGCCGCGCTGGTGGGTCAAGCAGGCCCTGGTGGACGACGAGCTCCCCGAGGTACGCGACGCGTACGTTGTCTTCAAGGACATTACAAGCGCCACCAACGAGCGCACGATGATCGCGTGCTTCCTCCCCCGTGTGGCGTTGGTGAACTCGGCCCCGATGGTGCTTCCTTCGTCGGAGATCTCTCATCGTCGCGCGGCGTGCTTGCTCGCCAACTACAACTCGTTCGCGTACGACTTTGTGGCGAGACAGAAGGTTGGAGGCAACCACCTCAACTTCTTCATCGTCGAGCAACTCCCCACGCTCCCGCCCGACACCTACGCCGACAAGTGCCCGTGGTCGAAGGAAGAAACCCTCGAACACTGGATCAGCGAGCGCGTCCTCAAACTCTCCTGCACGGCCGAGGACATGCTCCCACTCGCCAAG
Organism: Phycisphaerales bacterium; assembly: GCA_049317625.1. GTDB lineage: Bacteria > Planctomycetota > Phycisphaerae > Phycisphaerales > UBA1924 > JBEIUO01. Next base: position 15,983 of record JBMOHX010000027.1, on the reverse strand, counting down.
GCTTGCGGTTTCAAGGGCTCACGCGGCGACGGCGTCCATATCTGGAAGGAACAGGACCGCGCGACGCTCCGCGCCGAACTCGACGCCGCCTTCTTCCACCTCTACGGCATCGAACGCGACGACGCCGAGTACGTCCTGAGCACCTTTAGCGGCACCGGGTTTGTCAAGCCGGACTTGCGAGACTCGGAAGGGGCAGCTTGGGAACGGGGCTCGGTCGGCGCGGCCGTGCTCGACGCCTTCGATTCGCTCGTGCCTTCCCAGCGCTAATCAGCCCCAAGCACTGCCCTCGCCGCTCACCCAGCCAACTGGCTCACCAACGTGAAACCGCGGCCTTGCTGCACGCCCGAACGTCTTGCCCCAAAGCGACTCTGTCACTACATCCCCATCTCATCCGCCACCGCCTCCAACGACCCCTCCGGCGCCATCCCCTCGTCCATCGACGCTCCGGGTGCCGGGGCAGTCGCGAGTGGCTTCCCGCGCACGTCGGTCAGCGCGCGGCCGGACATTGTCTTGACCACCTTCACCGGGTTCGCCTTCTCATGTTCCGCGAGTTGCAACAGCATCGCATCACGCACCGACTGTTCCACCTCGTTCCACTTGCCGCGTCCGCGGCACTTGGGGAACCGTGAGCAGCTCAGCCACGGGCCCTTCAAACCGTTGCGCAGGTTCAGCGGCGCCTGGCATGCCCCGCAGGGCAGCGTGGTCAGCAGCGGCGGAGTCGAGGGGGCCGTCACCTTCCCCTTCTTGTCGAGGTTCAGCAGCCCATCGCACGGGTTCTCTTTGTCGTTGTAGCGAGAGCAGCCGAGGAACGGCCCGAAGCGCCCCGTTCGCTTGGTCATCGCCGCGCCGCACTTGATGCAGGCAACGTCCACCGTCTCCGCGGCCGGCCGCGGCTTGCCGTCGCGGTCCACCGGGCTTGCGTAGTCGCACGCCGGGTACGTCGCGCAGCTGAGGAACCGCCCGTTCTTCCCGAACTTGAAGACCGTCTTCCCGCCGCACTTGGGACACGTATACGGCGCGGGGGTCGCTTCGGCCTTGGCGTGCTTGAGGTTTAGCTCAGCGAGTTCGAGCGACTTGCGGAACGGGCCGTAGAACTTCCGGAGCATCTCGATCCAGTCGAGGTGCTCGTCCTCGACCTGGTCCAACTCCTTCTCCATGTCGCGCGTGTAGCCGACGTCGAGAATCTCCGGGAAGGCCTCGACCAGCTTGTCGGTCACGACCTCGCCGAGGTCGGTCGCGTAGAACCGCCGCTCCAACTGTTCGGCGTACTTGCGCTCCTGGATCACCGAGATGATCGACGCGTACGTCGAGGGTCGACCGATCCCCTCGGACTCGAGCACCTTGATCAGCGAGGCCTCCGTGTACCGCGCGGGAGGCGAGGTGAACTTCTGCTCCGGCCTCAGCACCACCGGTGCCACCGGCTGCTGCTCCTTCAGCGGCGGCAGCGTCTGCTCCTCACCCGACCGCGGCACGCCCGTCGCCTTGTAATGCCCGTCGAACACGAGCACACGCCCGGTCGCGCGGAAGGTGCACGCCTTCGCGGGGTCCGCGGAGATCCCGCCGCGGATGGAAACCGCCGTCGCGTCCCACTCCGCCGGCGACATCTGGCACGCCAGGAACCGCTCCCAGATCAGCGTGTACAGCTTGAACTGATCCTCGGTCAGCGCCTTGCGCACCTTCGCGGGCGGATGATCCAGCGAGCTGGGCCGGATCGCCTCGTGGGCCTCCTGCGCATCTTTGTTGGACGACGAGTACGCGTTGGGCTTCTCGGGCAGGTACCGCGCGCCGAAGTTCCGTTGGATGTACTCCCGCACCGAAGCCACGGCCTCGCCGGAGAGGTGGGTCGAGTCGGTACGCATGTACGTGATCAGACCGACCGGTCCCTCGCCCGGGATGTCGATACCTTCGTACAACTGCTGCGCCGCGCGCATCGTTCGCTGCGCGCCGAAGCCGAGTCGGGTGCTCCCCGCCTGCTGCAACGTGCTCGTGATGAAGGGCGGCGACGGACGCGTCGTCGTCCGGCGCGTCTCGATGCCCACGATCTTGTACTTCGCTTCCGGGCTCACCCGCCCGCTCAGCGTCCGCACGTTCTTCGCGGGCCCCTTGGCGTCCGGGTCTTCCGTCAGCGTCGCTTTGGCGCCCACAAGCCCCGCGGCGTTGGCGATCTCGGCCATCCTCACGGAAAGGTCCGCGGGCTTCGCGGACGTGCACGACACGTCGAACTTCGCGCCGCCGTACTCCACGAGCTCCGCGCGGAACGCGCCCTCGTCCGCGAGGAACGCGCTGATCGTCCGCACCGTCGGCGGGTTGCCCTTGGGGTCACGTGTCTGCTCGAGCCGATCCAGAGCCTCGCCGATGATCGTCGCTTTCGCCAAATCCGCGGTGAACACCCCATCGACCGCCCAGTACTCGTCCGGCAGGAACGCGCGGATCTCCCGCTCACGCTCGACGACCAGGCGCACCGCGACCGACTGCACCCGACCCGCCGACAAGCCTCTCGCCACCTTTTTCCACAGCAGCGGCGAGACCTGGTACCCCACGATCCGGTCCAGGATGCGGCGCGCCTGCTGCGCGTTCACGCGGTCCTCGTTGATCGGGTGCGGGGACTTGAACGCCCGCTCGATCTCCGCCTTCGTGATCGCCGGGAAGACCACCCGCTTGGCCTCCGCGCTCGGGATGCTCAACTCCTGCGCGAGGTGCCACGCGATCGCCTCGCCCTCGCGATCCAAGTCCGTTGCGAACCAGATCTCGTGCCCGCTCGCCTTCGTTTCCTTCGCCGCCCGCTTCAGATCCGAGATCACCCGGTCCTTACCGTCGGAGATCTCGTACGTCGGCTTGAAGTCGTGCTCCAAGTCCACACCCGGCACCGGGTTCTTGATGCCCTTGGGGTTCTTGCTCGGAAGGTCCCTCACGTGCCCGACGCTCGCCAGCACCAGATAGTCCCGCCCGAGGTACTTGTTGATCGTCTTGGCTTTGCTCGGAGACTCGACGATCACGAGGTGCCGGTCTTTCGCCGCGCCGGGTGTGTACGCCGTCGTCGCCTGACGCCGACCGGCCCCGCGCGCCGTGCGTCCGGCCGCGGCTTTCGCCGGTGCCTCGGGCGCCGCAGCGCTCCCCGTTTCCGCCTTGGTTTTCGACTTCGCGGCTCGCTTGGCCATTTCTACTCCACGTCGCCCGGGCGTCATCATTAGAGACCGCAGCCCCTCCGGGACCGCTAGGAAAGCGACTCACTCCCCCCGAGTCAAGCCTCGTTCGCATCATATTCGGTTCATGGAAGGTGAACGCGCGGACTTTCCCCGGAAAAATCCGCCGACCAGGCCCTCTATTGCCCCGGCTTCTCCGAGAGACGCTCGTACACCTCTCCCCAAATCCGACGCAGCTCCTCCACGTCGTAGGCGTCCCCGCACTCCGGGCACATCCCCTTGTCCTCCAGGGGCGACAGGTCGTACTCGCACACCGGACAGATTTTCCAGTTCGCTGCTGCGCCAGCCTTTTTCCCGTCCATGTGCGCCTCGCTCAACTTCACGGCGCACACCACGAGTCCCATTGTGCTCAGCCAGATCACCGGTGACGCGACCAACAGAAACTTGAGGTAGTACGGTGGCAGCGTTTTCACACAGACCGCAACCATACCCCCGCCGACAACAAGGCAAAGGGTCCAGAGCCGCATGCGACGACGCAATCGGCGCTCACGCGCCGTCACGCACGGCAGCGGCCGCCAAATTGCCCGCAGCGAATCCCGAGATGGCACCCGGTAAGACGACACTCCCTCACGATAGGGCCGGCTCAGCGTCCCAATGCCTCGATCACCAGCCCGCACCACTCGGAAGGCGACACCGCCGCGGGATCGATCCACACCGCCCCCGGTGTCGTTCGCAGCCGCCGAATCCACGTCCGCTGGGCCTTCCCGAACCGGCGGGTCTCGATTTTGATCCGCTCAACCGCCTCCTCCAGCGAACCGCGGCCCTCAAGGTGATCGATGAGTTGCCGGTACCCCAACGCCTCCCGCGCCTGGTTCACCGCGGGAGGCTCGAACGCCCTCAGCGCACCCCGCGTCGCCAGCCCTCGCGTCTCCTCCAACAGCCCCGCGGCCATCATCTCCTTCGCCCTCGCGTTGATCCTGGGGTTCAGCATCTCCGCCGACCAATCCAGGCCGATCACCACGCAATCGTCCCGCACGCCCCCCTCGCGGTCCCACTGCTGCTGGTGGTCGCTGATGGACTTGCCGGTCAGCCGAAACACCTCGATCGCCCGAATGGTCCGGCGGAGGTCGTTGGGGTGCAGACGCAGCGCCGCCGCGGGGTCCACGCGCTCCAACTCCTGCCGGAGAGCAACTGGCCCCAACGCCGCGAGCACCTCGCGCAGCCCGGCATCCGCGGCGGGACCCTCGAACAGCCCTTCCAGGAACGCTTTGATGTAGAGGTGCGTCCCGCCCACCACCACCGGCACGACCCCCCTTGCACGGAGGTCCCCCACCGTGCGCTCGGCGGCCTCCAGCCAGTCCGCGAGGGTGAACCGATCCCCCGGCTCGACGAGGTCGATCAGGTGGTGCGGGACGCCCCGCCGCTCGTGCGCCGTGGGCTTGGCGGTGCCGATGTCCATGCCGCGGTAGACCTGGTAGGCGTCCGCCGTGACGATCTCCGCGTTTCCTCCCCGGCTGGCGATGGAGAGCGCGACATCGACCGCAAGGGCGGATTTTCCTCCGGCGGTGGGTCCGATGATGACTGGAAATCGTGGGAACACGGTGGAGATCGGTGCCGCGGGCGGGTGTTCGGGTTGGGGGTCTCCTACGATAGACGACCATGCCCCTTCCGCGCGTCGCGATTGTCGGCCGGCCAAACGCCGGAAAGAGCTCTTTGATGAACTTGATTGCCGGGGAGAAGGTCTCCATTGTGGACCCGACCCCGGGCGTCACGCGGGACCGAGTGACGGCCATCGTCGAACTCCACGGCCCGATCAGGAACCAGAACCCCAAGACGGTCGAGTTCATCGATACCGGCGGGTTTGGCGTGTATGTCGCGGAGGGCGGCCGGTTCGATGAGGTTGGTGCCGACCTCTCGACCCTCACCGACGACATCGAGACCCAGATCTCCCGCGCCGTTACCGACGCCGACATCATCCTGTTCGCGGTGGACGTACAACAGGGCGTCACCCCCATCGACCGCGAGATCGCCCGGATGCTCCGCGAGCGCAAGCTCGGTCCCGGGGGCAAGCGCCGGAAGGGCGAGGGCAAGGTCGAGCCCGGCCACGAACCCGCGCCGGTGATCGTCGTCGGCACCAAGACCGACGGCCCCCGCTGGGAAGCCCACATCTCCGAGCTGAGCAACCTCGGCTTCGGCGAGCCCCTGGCCTGCTCGGCCCGCACCAACTACTTCCGGCGCGAGTTCCTCGAGCGCATCTACGCGATGCTCCCCGACACCGAGAAGACCGAGCTGGAGCCCACGGCGGATCTGATGCTCGCGATCGTCGGCAAGCCGAACGCCGGCAAGAGCACGCTCGTGAACACCCTCGCGGGCGAGCCCCGGATGATCGTGAGCGAGATCGCCGGCACCACGCGCGACGCGGTGGACGTGCGCTTCGAGTTCGACGGCAAGTCCATGGTCGCCATCGACACCGCGGGCCTCCGCCGCAAGCGTTCGTTCCAGAACATGATCGAGCACTTCGCCTTCGACCGGGTGCAGAAATCCATCGACCGCGCGGACGTGATCTTCCTTCTGCTGGACGCCACCGAGAAAATCAGCCAGGTCGACGAGCACCTCGCCCAACTCGCGGCCCGTTCCTACAAGCCCGTGATCATCATCGTCAACAAGTGGGACGCCATCGAAGGCCGCGCCGACGACCGCGGCCGCCCCGTCACGCCCGGCCGGTTCGAAGAGTACATCCGCGCCGAACTCAAGGGCCTCTCCTTCGCCCCCATCTCCTTCGTCGAGGGCCAGAGCGGCCGCAACCTTAAGCCCACGGTCCAGCTCGCCTTCGAGCTCAAGGACCAGGCCACCTCGCGCGTCACCACCGGCAAGCTCAACCGCATGATCCGCAAGATCATCGAGACCCGCGGCCCGACGGACCAGGTCGGCACGCAGGCCAAGGTCTACTACGTCGCGCAGACCGGCGTCGCGCCCCCCACCATCACCCTCGTGGTGAACAAGCCGATCCTCTTCACCCCCAACTACCTCCGCTTCCTCATGAACCGCTTCCGCGAGGAACTCCCCTTCACCGAAGTCCCCATCCGCATCGTGATCCGCGCCCGCCGCCAGCGCGAGGACGACCTCCACGTTCCCGAGGGCGCCCTCGCCGACCGCGGCCCGCGCAGCATCGCCCGGGGCCGTGCTCTGGACCGCAAACCCAAGGCCCCCGTCGAAGGCAAAGAACCCGGCGAAGAGCTCCTCGACGACGACCACTCCACGCCCGTCGACATCGACGTGTTCAGCGACAACCCCGACGACTACTTCGACGACGCCGACGACGAATGATCCGAATCGCGCTGCAGATGCTCTTCGGCGACCGCACGAAGTACGTGACACTCGTGCTCAGCCTCGCATTCGCCACGCTGCTCATCAACCAACAGGGCGCCATCTTCCTCGGCCTGCTCAACCAGGCCACCGGCATCCTGCAGAACATCCATCAGGCCGACCTGTGGGTCACCGACCCCGGCACGCAGTGGGTGGCCGAGTACCGCGCGCTCCCCGACCGCAAGCTCGACCGCGTCCGCAGCGTCCCCGGCGTTGAATGGGCCGAGCCTTTGTTCAACAACTGGGCCGTCTGCGAACTGAAGAACAACGCCTTCAAGCGCTGCCAGATCATCGGCCTCCCCCGCTCCACCCTCGTCGGCCGCCCGCCCGAGATGCTCGATGGCCGCATCGAAGACCTCCGCCTCCCCGACGCGATCCTCGTCGAACAGACCTCCCGCGCCAAGCTGGGCGGCCTCAACCTCGGCGACGTGCTCAAGATCAACGACCGCCGCGCCGTCGTCGTCGGGTTCTGCAAAGCCCGCCTGGGCTTCGAGTCCAACGCCATCTTCTATACCACCTTCGACAACGCCATCACCTACACGCCTACAGGCCGCGAAAAGATCAGCTACGTCCTCGTGAAGGTAAGGCCAGACGCCCAGATCGCCGCGGTCCAAGCGGAGATCAACGCCCTCGGCGACGTCATCGCCCTCACCCACGACGAGTTCCGCTCGCGCAGCATCTCGTTCATCATCGTCGCCACCGGCATCGGCGTGAACTTCGGGATCACCATCGCCCTCGGGTTCATCGTCGGGCTCCTGCTCTCCGCCTCCGTGTTCTACCAGTTCACCGTCGAGAACCTCCGGCACTTCGCCGTGCTCAAGGCCATGGGTGCCACAGCGCGCACGCTGGTTCTCCTCGTCGCCGCGCAGGCCCTCACCGTCGGCGTCATCGGATACGGAATCGGCGTCGGTCTCGCCGGGGCCTTCAGCATCGCCGCCTCCCAGGTCCAAAGCGAACTCGCCGTGTACTACCCCTGGCAACTGATGATCGGGAGCTTCGGGGCCACCCTCCTGACCATCCTGCTCGGCAGCCTCCTCAGCATCCGTCGCGTTGTCGGCGTCGAGCCCGGAGTCGTCTTCTCATCGTGAGCACTGCATGACCAAGTGGACCACCATCCTGCTCAGCATCTGCGGCCTCGCCGTCGGCGCGTGGGCCGTCGTCTCCAGCCGCGTCGAACCCCCCGTCCTCCAGCTCTCCCGCCAACCGAGCGTCAACCCCTTCGCCCGAGGCATCGCCTCGCTCGGCATCGTCGAACCCCTCGGTCGCGCCGCCGCCATCGCCGCGCCCGGCCCCGGCCTTGTCACGTCTGTGCTCGTGGAGGTCGGCCAAGGGGTGCGCAAGGGCGACCCGCTCATGACCCTCGACTCGCGGGAGCTGCAGGCCCAGCTGGAACTGGCCAAGGCCGCGGTGCCCATCGCAGAAGCCGAGATCGCCCGCTGGCACGCCCTCCCGCGCGTCGAAGACATCCCGCCGCTCGAAGCCCTGGTCGCCGCCGCGCGCGCCGAACTCGACGAGCGCCAGATCCAGCTCCGCATCAACGAAGAAGCCAACGCCCGCGGCGCCGCCACCGAGCGCGACGTCGCCACCCGGCGTGCCCTCGCCGCCTCCGCGGCGGCGTCGCTCGTGAAGGCCGAAGCCGACCTCGCGCGTCTGCGCGCCGGCGGATGGGCCCCCGATCTCGCGCTCGCGCAGGCGACCCTCGACCAGCGCCGCGCCGAGGTGCGATCGCTCGAAGTCCTCATCGAGCGGCTCACCGTCCGCGCCCCCGCGGACGGCGTCGTCCTGCGACGCAACGTCGAACCCGGCGAGTACGCCGGTGCCGACCAGACGATCCCCCTCATGCTCATCGGCGACCTCAGCGCGCTCGCCGTCCGCGCGCAGGTCGACGAAGAGGACATCCTCCTGCTCGGTCAAACGCCCCTCGGCCTCCCGGCGATGGGCCGCACCCGCGGCTCGGTGGTGCGTGAACTGCCGCTCAAGCTCCTGCGCGTCGAGCCCTACGCCCGCGGCAAGCAGTCGCTCTCGGGTGCCAACACAGAGCGCGTCGACACCCGTGTCATCGACGTCGTTCTGGCTCTTGATCTCAAGCCCGGAGTCGCGCTCTACCCGGGCCAGGCGCTGGACGTCTTCATCGATACCGGCCCCGCGGCTTCGGACACGTCCCCCAAAGACCCGGCCGGTTCAGACGTCAATCCCCGCTGACGCGGCGTACCCGGTGACCTCGTCGTAGTACAACTTGATCGGGTCGCTCGAGCCCGTCGGAATCGCTTGCGCCGAACCGTTCGCGAAGTACAGCTTCCCCGATCCGTCGGTCAGAACCCGGATGTAGTGCCGCAGCGAGGTCGCCGTCTGCTGCTCCTTCTTTCCGGAGGAGGAATAGGCCGCCGGGATCTCCACGAGCAGGCTCGAGCCCTCATCCCCGAGATACCAGAGATACTCCGCGCTCACCGTCCCCGAGCTCGGCGGCACCGAGACCAGGATGCACTCGCTCGCGGGGTGCCCGTTCAGCCTGGTCGTGCGGATCCGTGGCTTCGTCGAAGGGTTGGGGGTCACCGTCCCCGCGTAGTACACGTACCCCGGCGAGTCGTCCCGTTCGATGACCGCCTCCGAAGTCCCCAGCTTCGCGCTCGCCTCCATCGACTGACCCGCGAGCTTCCCCACCATGATGAACGCAGACTCGAAGACCCCATTGATCGTCCCGCTCGCTTCGAAGAATCGACCAGACGACTTCTCCGCGATCGAGATGTCATGATCCCGCAGCGTGCCGTTTGCCATTCCAGCCATGTGACTGCTCCTCGCGCCGCGAGTTCGGACCGAATCGGGCGACTCCCGCCCGAGTTCCGGCTTCCGATCAGCCTGCGCGGCACCTGAGTCAGTCTTTGGAGAAAGCCCCCCGGCGCGGGGGAAGTGTGAAGCTTCGTTCAACGAGTGTCCATCCAAAGGTAATAAGGACCGATAAGAGTGTGAGCACCTGAGAAGCCATCACTCCGGCGAACGCCCACACGCACGCCGAGGCTGCGACCGCTGCCACTGCTGTTCCCAGGATAATCAGTATGCCCCAAGCGCGGCGACTGTTCCCCCGGCACCAGCCAGCCCAGAGGCCAGCCCCCGCGCCCGCCAACACCCACGGCCAGGAGTACCACAAACTGCCCGACCGATCCGACAGGCTGATGCCCGCGTTCAGCTCCGCGTACTCCTGAGCGTGACTGAAACACCCTGGGACCAGCCCCCCGCGGCCATCGCTGTAGTAGTCCAGTTCGAGCGGCTCCACATTGGCGATCAAGACCGCTTTCCGGTCGATCCACTCACGCCGCTGCTCCGGGGTCATGGCCCCGAACTCTTCGAACGTCTTCAGAACTGGCTGGTACGTTCCGGAAGGGAACCTGCCAACGAGCGCACTCGCGTACATCTCGCCCGGCTGTGCCGAGAAGTCATCCTCGTCATCGGAGATCAGGCGGAACTCCGCGACCGGTGCCCTCGCCACGACCTCCGCCACCGACTCGCTCCACGGATCAACCCCGACCCGGCTCGGGCGCACGACACCCGCGTCGATCGCCTGACGACCCGGCGCCGGCGCGAACGTGAGCCGCACGGGAGACGCGGGATCCAGCGGCCCGGCCCTCAGCAACGCAAGAGCCGTGAACGCGAGCGAGGCGCGCGCCGTCCCTCCCGAGGGGAAGATCACGCGCCGCTGGGTCGAGAATCCGCAGTAGCGGTCGAGCCAAGGGTGCGCCGGGCGATCCATGATGATGACCCCGCGGTACACGCTCGGCTCGGACGCGATCGCCACGGAGATCATCGCCTCGGCGTCCGGTCGCCAGGTCGGGTCTCCGATCACCACCGGCATCCCGGCCTCGGCCGCACGACGCAAGTAAGCCGCGGCTTGCAGGTCACGCACGCCGTCGCCGTAGAAGGTGTAGTCCAGCATCGCGACCGGCGCGCCCGCCTGCGCGGCGTCGGCGACGATCTTTGCGATCAACTCCCGTCCCGCGCCCGGGGCGTCAGGGTCGGGGATCTCCAACCCGTTGGCCCGTGCCTCGATCTGCCGACGGTCCGCGTCACCAACGATCAGTCGGACGCACGACAGGTCGACCGGCGTCGGCGCGCCCGCCCGCGCTACCAGTGAGTCGTACATGAGAGCCGCGTCCGACCCCCAACCGGTGGAACGCAACCGCGTGTCAACCGCGTCCGCGGTCAGCACCCCGGCCACGAGGACCAGGACCATCGCCAGCGCGCGGTTCGAGCGGAGCACACGCCGCGGGCCGTGCAGCATCTCCGCGGCCTTGCTGTACCTCCGCGCCTTCACCGGCTCGTGCGCGAGGTATCGCCTGAGGTCGTCGGCGAGTTCCGCGGCGGTTTGATACCGCAGGCCCGCGTCTTTCGCCAGGGCTTTCTGCACGACCGCCTCGAGATCCTCGCGCCGGGCGACCTGAACCCCGGTCAGTTTCGGCGGGCGAGCATCCCGCAGCACCTGGGTCGCCTCGTGGACGCCGAGCAGGCTCATGCGGTAGGGCGGTCCGCCCGTCACCAGTTCATACAGGACGATGCCCAGGGAGTAGACGTCGCTGCGCACGTCCACGCGCGACGAGTCGCCACTCAACTGCTCCGGGCTCATGTACTGCAGCGTGCCGAGCACCTGCCCGTGGCGGGTCATCCCCTCGCGCAGGGCGTCGCTCAACTCAAGCGGGCGGGAGATGCCGAAGTCGATCAGCTTCGGAATGCCCTGCTTGCCTACTACGATGTTCGCGGGCTTGATGTCGCGGTGGAGCACCGCCCGTCCGTGGCCGTGCTGCACCGCGTCGCACGCCTGGACAAACAGCCCGAGCCGTTCGGAGATCCTCAGCCCGTGCGCCTCGCAGTAGGTCGTGATCGGAAGCGGTGCCTCGACATACTCCATCGCAAAGTAGGGGACACGATCGCCGGTCACCGGATCGACGTATGAACCCGCGTCGAAGGGTGTCGCGATCGACGGGTGCGAGAGGCGAGCAAGCACCCGCGCCTCCTGCTCGAATCGCTTGGCCGTGTCCGACGCCAGCGGCGCGCCGCGCAGGACCTTCACGGCCGCGGGCCCTCCCGTGCCCTGGTGCACCGCGGCAAAGACCACGCCCATGCCACCCTCGCCCAGCTTCGCCCCGAGCGTGTACTTGCCCACCTGGCGCGGCAGGACCCCGTCGGACACCCATGCGCCCTGGCTGGCGTTCGACGGCGGCAGGGCACGATCGGGCCCCGCGTCCGGGTTGTCTTTCGCTTCCCCCACGCGTACCCCTTGCGTTGCTATTCCTCGTCGCTGCGCAGCCGGGCGACCACGGTGAAGTCTTCGAGCGTCGTCGTGTCCTGCGTGATCTTCTCCACTCCGGCGGCGACGTCACGCAACAGGCGACGCATGATCTTCCCGCTTCGCGTCTTGGGCAACCCGTCCGCGAAACGCACCTGCTCGGGGCGGGCCAGCGCCCCCACTTCGGCCGCCACGTGCGCGGCGAGTTCCTTCTTGAGCGAGTCGTCCGGCTCGCGGCCGTGCTCCTTCAACCACGCCGGCTTCAGCGTCACGAACGCCACGATCGCGCTGCCCTTGATGTCGTGCGGCACTCCCACCACCGCGGCCTCCGCCACGGCGTGATGGCTCACCAGCGCGCTCTCCACCTCCATCGTTCCCAGCAGGTGGCCCGAGACCTTGATCACGTCGTCGATGCGCCCCTGGATCCAGAAGTAGCCGTCGGGATCCCGCCGCGCTCCGTCGGCTGAGAAGTAGTATGGCTCGCCGGTCTTGGGATTCTTCACGCGCCCCCAGTAGTTGCTGATGAAGCGTTCCCTGTTCCCGTACACGCCGCGCAGCATCCCGGGCCACGGCTTGCGGATCACGAACAGCCCGCCGTGATCGGCTCTGAGTTCCTCGCCCTGCTCGTTCACGATCGCCGCGTCGATCCCGAACATCGGCACCGTGCAGCTCCCCGGTTTGGTCGCGATCGCGCCGGGCAGCGGTGTGCACACGTGCCCGCCGGTCTCCGTCTGCCAATAGGTGTCCACGATCGGGCACCGCTTCCCGCCGATGTGCTCGTGGTACCACATCCACGCCTCGGGGTTGATCGGCTCGCCGACGCTCCCCAGCACGCGCAGGCTCGACATGTCGTGGCGCGCGGGAAGATCATCTCCCCACTTCATGAACGTGCGGATCGCAGTGGGTGCCGTGTAGAAGTGCGTCACCTTGTGCCGCTCGATGATGTCCCAGAAACGGTCGTTCGCGGGGAAGTTCGGCGCGCCCTCGAACATCAGCGTCGGCACGCGGTTCATCAGCAGCCCGTAGATCACGTAACTGTGACCCGTGATCCACCCCACGTCCGCCGTGCACCAGAAGAGCTCGCCCGCGCCCGGCGTCAGGTTGAACGTCACCCGCGCCGTCATCTGCACGTACGCGAGATACCCGGCCGTGGTGTGAACGATCCCCTTGGGCTTCCCCGTTGATCCGCTCGTGTACAGCAGGAAGAGCATGTCCTCGCTGTCCATCGGTTCGCACGCCGCGCCCGCGCCGGTGTTTGGCACCGCCTCGTGCCACCAGTGAAACCTCGTCGACCCCGCGCTCGGAAGCGCCGTGTGCCCCGTCCGCTTCAGCACCAGCACGTGCTCGATCGGATGGCCCTGTGCATCGAGCGCCTCGCACGCCTCCGCCACGTTCCGAACCAGCGGCACGACCTCGCCCCGCCTGAACCCGCCGTCGGCCGTGATGATCACGCGGCTCCGCGCATCGAACGCGCGCTCGGTGATCGCCGTCGGCGCAAAGCCGCCGAAGATCACCGAGTGCACCGCGCCGATCCGCGCACACGCCAGCACGGCCACCACCAACTCCGGCACCATCGGCATGTACACCGTCACCACATCGCCCTTGCCGACGCCCATCCCTTTGAGCGCCGCGGCACACCGCGCCGCCTCGTCCCGCAACTGCCGGTACGTCAGCCGCCGGATCTCCGGCGCGCCGCCCCCCGCCATCGGCTCACCCTCCCAGACCAGCGCGACTTCATCCCCGTGCCCGGCGTCGACGTGCCGGTCGAGACAGTTGTCGCAGGCGTTGAGCTTGCCACCAACGAACCACTTCGCGTCCGGCGCGTGCCACTCGAGCACCTTCGACCACGGCTTCGACCACCGCAGGTTCCGGGCTTCTTCCCCCCAAAATCCCTCCGGATCGGCGACGCTCCGCGCGTGCAATGCCTTGTAGGCCGCCATCCCGTCCACATGCCACTTCGAAAAGCCCATACTCGCCGCGCTCGGCGGCTGAAACACCCGGTTCTCATGCAGCAGGTTGTCGATCTCGTTGGGATTCTGGTTGTCGGCCATATGCACCAGTGTACAAGCCCCCAACCGCCCCGTCACAACCCACCAATCTCCCTCTCGCCGCCCCCCCGGTACCGCTCGTGCACACTGCACTACAGTGGCCAGGCACGCTTCTGGCCACACCACACGTCACTCGTACTCCCCGTTGTCGTTCATCTGCCGGCCGCCATCCCAACGCGACCGAGGCCGCACAGGGGGCCGCTCCAGAAGCACGGCCCCGCACGCACCGACGAGCCCAAAGACCCCGAAGATCGCGGCAAACAGTCGCGAACTAAACGGATACCCGCTGTGCCGTTCGATCACCGTGGCCGCGTTGTCGAGCAGGACGAAGGACGTTCCGGGATCCTTCGGGTCGTACGCCACTCTCACAGTTCCCCCGCCATCGCGACCGCTTGCAGGCTCGCCACCGTCGCCTCCACGTCCACATGCATGCTCGCGTGATCGAACATCGGCGAGAACTCGTCCCCCGAGTACTCGCGGCCCTCCACCTGATACGAGTAGGTTCCTGCGACCTTGAATGGACGTTGCCCTGTTTTGAACCTCGCCCACTCCGCGTGGGCCTCGACGATCGTCCCCGAGGTGACCGGCCATTGCATCGCCGCCCGCGCGACGCTGAGCGCTTCGCCGATCCGGAACGAGTACCACAGCATGCCCGCCCCACCCGCGATACCGAGCACGCCAAGCAGGCCGAGCACCGTCCGATGAACGTAATAGTTCACTTCCCGCGCTCCCGCCACGCAGCCGCTCCTATTTGAGCTTTGGTGTTTTGCTGCTTTGCTGCTTTCCCCAAACCCTCAGCAAGGCTGCTCCCCCGCCGCCTTCACCGCATACCGCTCCGCCACATCCCTCCCGATGGAGTTCGCGAAGTCGTACGTGTTCATCTTCTTGATCGGCGGCGAGTAGATGTGCAGCGTGATCAGGTCCGACCCCGGCGCCTGCATGTTCGCCACCTGATGAATGTCCGCATCATCCGCGGCACACACGTACCCGGGGTGCATCTCGATCGTCGCCGCGGGGCAGATAAGGCCCGAGGCGGTCGGCTTGAAGCGGATCTCCGTGCCGGTGCCCTCGATCACGCGGAACGCGCACGACACGCCCTGATGGTCGTGGATCGGCGTCACGTCCCCCGAGTGCCAGCAGAGCGCGAGCAGCTCGTACCACGGCGACTCGGTGATGGTGTTCCGCTTGTACCCGCGCGTCCCGAAGACACAGCACGGGGCGATGTCGCAGCGCGAGACGCTGATGCCCTCGAGCAACGTCGTCAGTGTCCGCAAGTTCGCGCGGGAGTTCAGCGAGTCCAGGTAGGCGATGAGCTCGCCCAGCTTCGGGAACCGTTCTTTTACGCTTGTACAGCCGTCGGTGGTTGCGATCATCGCCGTTTTCTCCGCGTCGGGCCAGTGTACCGCGAGTTCGTCCCGGCAGGGAACTTCCTGATCGGCGGGCTCGTTTTCCAGCCGGATATCGGGCCCACGGTGCCCGTACCCTTCGAGGGGAGGACTCTATGAGCACGCCCTGTTCCGGTCTCGCGGCGGTCACGTTGATTCTGGCTCTCGCGGGCACCGCCGCGGGAACCGTCCGGCACGTGGCGATCACGGGGAGCGACGCCAACGCCGGAACCGCGCTGGCCCCGCTGCGCACGATCCAACGCGCGGCGGACCTCTCTGTCGCCGGCGACTCGGTGCTCGTGCACCCGGGCACCTACGCGGGGTTCAACGTCTCGCGTAGCGGAGCGCCCGGCGCGCCGATCTCGTTCATCGCCGACCCCGGCGTGATCGTGAGCACCGCCGCCGCCCCCTTCCGCGGCAACCAGCGGGCCCGCATCAACATCGACATCGCCTCGTGGATCGTGATCGACGGCTTCGAGGTTACGGGGAGCAATGACCAGCGCGTCAGCCGCGCAGGCATCCGCGTGGTGACCGTGCCCGAAGATCCGCAGGGAGACGTGACGATCCGCAACTGTCACGTGCACCACAACGGCGAATGGGGCATCTTCACGGGGCACGTCTCGCGCGTCACAATCGAGGACTGTGTGGTGCACCACACCTTCGACGAGCACGGCATCTACTTCTCCAACAGCGGCGACAACCACATCGCGCGGCGGAACACCATCTACTCCAACTCCAGCCAGGGCATCCACGTCAACTCCGACTC
>JBMOHX010000026.1:0-19945 GCA_049317625.1 Phycisphaerales bacterium | reverse complement strand
GCTGCAATGATGGCGACGTTTGACAACATGCACGGGTACCCGTGCCCGAGGTGATTGCGCGCGTGCGTACACCCGGCCGGCGGGGACCGGGCGGAAGGAGACGTTTCATGCGTACGAGCCCAGTCATCACGATCGCGATGGCCGCCCTTGCGGCGATGGCGACACCCGCGCTCGCGGAGATCCGCGAGATGGTCTGCGTTCTGTCCGGTCGGCAGCAGGTCCCTGTCAACGCCTCGGCCGGAACCGGGTGCGGCCGGTTCATCGTTGACACGACCGCGAACACGTTGACGTACCGGATCGTGCGCTCGGCGCTTGGGTCCGCGGAATCTGTGGCGCACATCCACGGTGCGGCGGCTCCGGGCGTGAACGCCGCGGTGCTGCATGCGCTCCCGGCGGGCGACATCAAGACTGGGGTCTGGACGTACCCCGAAGCCCAGGAGGCGAACATCCTGAACGGGCTGATGTACGTGAACATCCATTCATCGACGTTCCCGGGCGGCGAGATCCGCGGGCAGATCGTGGACATGGTCGCGGTGCTCGACGGCGCGCAGGAAGTCCCCGCGAACGCGACGACCGGCGGCGGCTTCGGGCTGTTCAACCTGAACACCACGACGAACGAACTCCGGTATTACATCAGCGTGACCTCGCTCTCGGCCCCGGAATCCTCCGCGCACATCCACGGGTTCTCGAACTACGGGGTGAACGCGCCGGTGAAGTTCCCGCTCGCGCTCGGGGCCCTCAAGACGGGCGTGTGGAACTACGCGGAGTCCGACGAGGACTCCATTCTGAGCGGTCTCGCGTACGTGAACGTGCACTCCTCGGCGTTCCCGGGCGGTGAGATCCGCGGGCAGATCACCGGGTTCGTGAACCCGATGGACCGCAACCAGGAAGTGCCCGCGTCCAACACGAGCTCGATGGGCTGCACCTTCTGCACGCTGGACCGCCCGAACAACCAGCTCGGGTTCGATGTGCGGACGGTGCTCGCCGGCAGCATCGAGAACGCGGCCCACATCCACGGCTTCTCTGCGCCGGGCGTCAACTCCGCCGTGAAGTTCGGCCTCCCCCTCGGCGCCCGCAAGCTCGGGGTGTGGAACTACTCGGCCGCGGACGAAGGACAGATCGAGAACTCACTCTCGTACGTGAATGTTCATACGAACGTCTTCGCCGGCGGTGAGATCCGCGGGCAGCTCTACTTCCGGCCGCTGCCGGTGCGGTGCCCGTGGTCGACCGACGGGTGCTTCGGCGACTTCAACAACGACGGCGGGATCGACGGCGACGACGTGATCGCGTTCTTCGCGGACTGGGACGCGAACCGCGCGTGCGCCGACGTGAACGGCGACACCGGCGTCGACGGCGACGACGTGATCGCGTTCTTCAACGCATGGGACGCGGGCGGCGTGGGCTTCCCCGGCTGCTGAAAGAGTCTCGACAACAAGTGCCAGTCTCGGCGCCCCTTCGCTGTGTACGCGGGGGGCGCTTTTTTTGGGGGAGGTGGGGAGCGCGAGGAAGAGGGTGGGAATCGTCGTTACGGTCAAGGACGCCGCCAAGAGCGGGTGAGGCGGTACCATCCGCCCCGCAGCCAAATCGCGACGCCCGCCGCGGAGGCGGGGGTGAAGTCAGGAGCCCCATCGAAATGATGATCGGATCACCCGAGGTATTCGCGTTCGACATCACGATCCACGAGGAGTACACGCGGGGCGACTCCTGTCTCTGGGTCAACGCCCGCGTCTTCGTGAACGGGAAATGCGTGTCCGAGGAGTTTCCATCGCGAGACTATTGGCTCACCGAGCAAGTCCGCAACCTGGAAGATGCTCTCGACCCGCTGCGGTGGGACCGGAACTACACGCTGCCGGCCGAGGTCATGGCCTTGGATGGCACCCAGATCCTTCAGTACATCTACGACAAGACCTTTGTGTGGCGCGACGACGACGACTGGCCCGACCCGCGCATCAGCGCGATGGTGACGGGATGCACGATGACCAACTCGTCGGTGCCAATCGAGGATCTCATCATCGTCGTGCTGCCCGTCACCGCCGGATACCGGATCATTGCGTCTCGGAACATTCCGCACGGCACCAAAGACCCGCAGGAGTACTTCAAAGCCGCGGTCATGCGCTGGCCACATGAGGTCGAGGAAGTCGTGGTTCCTCGCCACTTTTTTCATGACATGTACGCACTCCTCACCCGCTGGGTGGATGAGGAACACGCAAAGCGCGGCCTGCCTGTCGGATCTCACGCGAGGGCGTTTCAGCCCGAGATCCCCGAGGCGTGAACAGCGGGCCGACCGTTGGCTTTGCAACGCACCCTGATGGCGTGATCAACAGCCAGGCGGGGCGGGATGGCGCGGTGCCGCGGCGAGGGAGTGCGTCGGCCCTTCAGCGCTGGCCCCCGGCTGGTGCGTCCGGCGCATGGCTGATGACCTTGAGACTCGGGACCGCCCGAAAGTCGCGAACGTTGTGCGTCAGCAGGGGGAGGCCGTGGCGAAGTGCGGCGGCGGCGATCCAGCAGTCGCCGCACGGGATCTCCCGCCCGGCCTGCTTGCAGGCGACCGCGGCCTGTGCCCACGCGTCCGCCATCGCCGCGTCGTAGGGCAGGACGATGTAGTACCGCAGGACCTGGGCGAGGTGCTGGCGGCGCTGCTCGCCCCAGTTGCGCTCGATGGCCCACCGCTTGAGTTCAGCGACCGTCATGAAGGCGATGCACGGTTGACGGCCTCCGATGTCCGCGGCGTAGAGGTCACGCCTTGAGTCTCTCTAGAAGAAGAACGAGAACACGTCGGTATCGAGGAGCACCGCGTCCATCACTGCCTGCCCCGCCGAACCGTGCTCAGGAACTCATCGAGGTTGTCCTCGTCGGGCCAGTTGCCGGCGAGGTCGTCAAGGCTCTCCGGTGCCCGGACGCTCTGGCGCTCGGCGAGCTGGGCCAGGCTGGGCTTCTCCCAGAACTCGATGACTTCGCTCGGAGTGTCCAGCGGGGAAGGGTCGAGGACTTCGAGCCGGTCCAGTCGAATCGCCTGGGGCTGGGCCATCGTGCCCGATGCGAGCATGCCTGTGGCCGCGACCTTGAGGCGACGGGCTTCGGTGATCTCCTCGTCACGCTCAGCGTCGAAGAGGACGCGGATCACGCGACCGTCGGACTGGTGAAGCTCGGCGGTGTGGTCCTTCCAGTCGGCCTCCCAGATCACCCCGACCACGCGGATGACGCTAAGGGAGGTCGGAACGGATGGGGAGACTCGGACTCGCTCGCGGAACTGTCTCGTCACTCGGACAGTGCGATGCGGGCGAGAGGCGGAAGGGGAGTCGAGGTTGAACGCGATGGAGTTGATGCCATCGTCGAGCGGCCGTGTGATGCGGTCGAAGCCATCGAGGACCGACGCAGATAAGCCGGCCGACCAGTCGGGGCTTCCGGACTCACCGGCACCAAGCACATCGACAAAGCGGTCGAGTGACTCACGACCCGCGTCGGGCCAGAGAGTTGAAGCGTCGGCCGGGAGCGGGGCGAGTTCGAACGCGAGGTGAACGCTTCCTTTCGAGAAGCCGACAATATCGAGAGAGCAAGCCCGCTCGATCTCCTTGGAGTACCGCCCAGTCTTGCCGTCCTTGTTGGTGGCAATACGCCGAAGAGTCGTCTGAATCTCCTTGGCGAGCACGGCCAAGTAGTCAACCGACAGTCGGCCTTGAGCAGACGGACCTTCGAGGATGACTTCGAGTTTGGGCTGAACCGCAGCGAAAGGACACCTCCTCCCACACGATAGTATCGGCCGGGTGCCTCCGGTGGTCGAGCGAGTTCGGGCCTGACGAGCCTGCCTTCCCTGAACCACCGCGAATGAGATCGAGAGTTGTCCGTCGCCCGCCCTCTAACTGATCTTTAGCGTCGGGCCGCCGGCACCCTTGACCTCAAGCAGCGCGACTTGGTTCTCGAGCTGGGTGACGAACTCCTCGAGTGCCGCGGCGAGCCGCTTGCCGGACGTGTCGGCCGCGGTGAAGTTCGCCGTGGGATCGCCCTTGTCGCTGTTGACCCGGAGGCTCATCGTGATGGGGATCGCCCCAAGGAATGGGACGCCGAGTCTCTGGGCCATGTGCTCCGCGCCACCCTTGCCGAAGAGGTCGTACAGCTTGCCGTCGTCGCCGATGAAGAAGCTCATGTTCTCCACCACGCCGATGACCGGGATGTTGAGCTGCTGGAACATCCGCGCCGCGCGGACCGCGTCGTCCTGCGCCACGCGCTGCGGCGTGCAGACCACCACCGCCCCGCTGACCGCGAGCATCTGCGCCATCGTCAGCGACACATCGCCGGTCCCGGGCGGGAGATCGATCACGAGGTAGTCGAGTTCGCCCCAGTTGGTCTGCTCGGTCAACTGCTTGAACGCGCCGTGCGCCATCGGGCCGCGCCAGATCAGCGGCTTCTCGGGGTCCACGAGCTTGCCGATCGTCATGCACTTCACGCCGTGCGTGAGGAACGGCTGGAGCATCCCCCCCACCACCACCGCGTCGAGGTTGCCGAGCCCCAGCATCGTGGGCATGCTCGGGCCGTAGATGTCGCCATCGAGCAGCCCCACCGCGTGGCCGCGGCGTGCGAGGCCCACCGCCAGGTTCAACGCAACCGTGCTCTTGCCCACCCCGCCCTTGCCGGCTCCTACCGCGATGATCCGCCGCACGCCGGGCAGGGCCGAGGCCGCGGCTCGCTGAGCCGGCTGCTTAAGACCACCGATTGGGGTATGACCGCCGGAGGAGGGCGAGGGAGCGTCCCGCGGGGGCTGGACGGCCGCGGGGATCTCGCCGCCGAAACGCTGCGTCAGCAGCACGGCACCGGCCTCGTCGATGAACTCGACCACCAGCGCATCGACGCGATCGCCGCCGTGAGCCTTGACGGCGTCGAGGGCGTTCTGCGCGATGGCGGTCATCAGCTTCGCGGAGGCGCCCGGCAGCAAGAGGCGGACCCCGGCGAAGGTGTCGCACGCGGAGACCCATTTCACGGCACCCGCACCGACCAGGTCCCGACCATCGGGCGTCATCACGTGCTTCAGGGCTTCGGTCACAGATTGCTTGGACAACGGCATGGTCGCTCCTCACGGCACACTGGGCTCGCGGCCGATTGTTGGCCGTGGGACCGCGAGGAACGCGGCAATATGCGGAACACCCTGGCGTTAGGCGTGTGCCGCGGGATTCCTCCCATGGCGACCTTCTTGGAGCACAGCGATGAACGTGATGAACCGTGGGTGGAAGTTTGCGATGGGGGCTTCGGTGATCCTGGCCCTCTCGGGCGTCGCGGCGGGCCAGAACGCCCAGCCGAAGGAAGACGATGCGCTCAAGGGCCCGGCGGTCAAAGAGGACGCGCCCGGCACCCGGAAGTTCGCCCAAAAGGGCCCGCAGCGCGGCGAGCCGCAGGTCCAGATCCGGGCGTTCATGCGCGCCCTGGATGTGATCCGCGGCGAAAAAGCCGCGGACGCGGTCCGCCTGACGTCAGAGCAGGACACCCAGATCAAGGCGGTCACGGAGGGCTTCCAGAGCGACATCGCCAAGTTCCGAGAAGCCCACGGGGAGGAGGTTCGCGGCCTGCTCGCGAAGCTCACCCCGGAGGATCGCCGCAAAGCCATGCAGTACATCGCCCCGGTCATGGGCGGCCCGGGACAACGTCCCGAGGGCAAGCCGGGTGAGAAAGGCGCTCCGGGCGAGCGGCCGCAGCGGAAGAAGCAGTCGGATGCGCAGGCCCCCGGTGATGACGGGATGCAGACCACCGACGCCGCGACCTCTGAAGCGGCCAAGGATCAACTGAAGAAGCTCCTCGCCAACGCGCCCAAGCCCGCCGACACGCAGGCGAAACTCTGGACCGTGCTGACCGACGCACAAAAGCCGGTTGTTCAGAAGGAGCTTGAGCGGATCCAGAAGGAAGCCGGCAAGAAGGACAAGAAGGGCGGAGATCAGGCGACCCCGGGCGAAGACCCGGTCATGAACAACCCGCGGCTCCCCGCGGAGCTGAAAGAAAAACTGAAAGACATGTCCCCCGAGCAGCGCCGCGAGGCAATCCGGAAGTGGCGCGAGGAGCGGCAGAAGGAGAAGGCTCCTTCCAAGGGTGGCGATAAGAAGGCGCCCCCGGGCATGGACGAGGTCGAAGTGCCCTCGATGGACGACCCCAAGTAGGCCGCTCCGGACCGCGCAACTCAACTGACACCACACCTCCGGCGGCCGGGCGCGTAAAGCTCCGACCGCCCTTTTTCTTAGAGTTTGAGCCGCGGTCGCGCGCGTCGAGGGGGGTGTGGTACCATTCTCTTCGAGGGACCATGAAACACCGAACAATGTCGGTCTGTGCACTGCTTTTTGCCGCGGCGGCCAACGCGCAAACCGCTCGCGTCATCACCGAAGCCGACTACGCGGACCGGCTGAGGGGCATGTGGCTGGGCGAGTGCATCGCGAACTGGACCGGACTCCGCACCGAGGGACGCCACAGAGAGCCTCCGTTCCTGACGGACGCGGACTGGGGCCTGCCGTACAACGGCTTCACGCTCGACTTCACTTGGTACTTCTCGCCCTGGCCGGCGGACGACGACACCGACATCGAGTACGTCTATCTCCACGAAGCCGCGCGGCTGGGGCGCTTCGAGTTCACGCCGGTTGAGCTCCGCGACGCGTGGTTGGCCCACATCAACCGCGACATCTGGGTCTCCAACCGGAAGGCGCGCGATCTGATGGGGCGCGGGGTTCTGCCGCCGGCCACCGGCATGGGGCACGCGAATGTCGATCGGTTGATGATCGATGCGCAGCTCACCACCGAGCTCTTCGGTGCCGCGTACCCCGGGATGCCGGAGCTGGCACTCGAGGCGGCGGACCTGCCGATCCGCACCACCGCCGCGGGGTACGCCGCGCACGCGGCCCAGTTCTATGTGGTGCTGTACGCGCTCGCCACGGAGGTGGACCCCGCGCTCAGCGGTCGCGAGAAGGCGATCTGGCTGGTGGAGCAGGGCCTCTCGTACATCCCCGAGAGCTCGAAGTCCGCTGACGTGATCCGCTTCGTGCTCGACGACTTCCTCGCGAACCCTGATCCGAACAACTGGGAACTCACGCGCGATCGGATCGACGATCGGTACC
Organism: Phycisphaerales bacterium; assembly: GCA_049317625.1. GTDB lineage: Bacteria > Planctomycetota > Phycisphaerae > Phycisphaerales > UBA1924 > JBEIUO01. Next base: position 12,860 of record JBMOHX010000026.1, on the reverse strand, counting down.
GCGTGCACGCCGCGGCGAACGGGTTCGTGTACCGCGACTGGTTCGAATCGTCGGTGAATCTCGCCACCGGCGTGATGGCCCTGCTGTACGGCCAGTGCGACTACCGCCGGACGGTGCAGGTGGGGACGATGAGCGGCTGGGACTCGGACAACGGGACCGCGACCATGGGCGGGCTGCTGGGGCTGATGGGCGGGCGGAGCGCGGTGCAGAGCGCGTTCCCCGGGTCCAACCTGTCGGACCTTTACGACATCGACTCGCGTCGCGACAACATGCCGGACTACGTGCCGCAGAACGCCGCGGCGGAAGACACACTCACCATGATGGCCCAGCGGATGCTGCCGCTGGTGCGTGCGAATGTGGAGAACGCCGGGGGCGTGGCGCGCGACGGTGTGTGGGCGCTGCCGCCGCGTCAACCCGGGGACGGGGTCGGCCGCAACCCACTCGTGCGGCTGATGTCCCGCAGCGCAAACAATCGGGTTCGAGCGGCGGGAGGGAACGTGACCGCGGCGGCGACTGTCACCGGTGCACCCGCGGCAGGCAGGGGAGTCGCGTCTCCCGGCGCGTTCGCGGATGGTCGCGAACTGCAGTTCGCGGGCGCGGAAGAACTCGACGCCGAGCGGTGGTACTTCTCAACGGAGGGCGCGCCGGCCGCGATCATCGAGATGACGGTGGCCTATGACCGCGTTGTCGAGGCATCAACCGTGCGGATCATCGAGGGGGACCACTTCTCGAACGGCGGGTGGGCTCTGTCGTACGTCGTGATGTTGCGCGTGGCGGGGAGTTGGGTGCCGGCGACAGGAACGTGGAGCACGAATCCGACGACTGCGCCCTTTGGGATCATCGATTTCAACCTGTCGCAGACCGTCGATGTAACCGGCGTGCGGATCGTGGCGGCGTCCGGCGGGCAGGGGGCGTTCGTCACGTGCGCCGAGATCGATGTGCTGGCTTCGGAGCCTCCGCACGCGCGCGTGACCTTCGACCGCGACGCGAACGCGTGGCTGAGCGTGGACGATCTCTACGAGTTCGAACGGAACCCAACGGACCTGGATGGCGACGGCGCAATCGGCGACCCGGACCGCGCAGCGCTGTTGACGGCGCTGCGTGCGGGAACTGCGCCGCGGTAGCGGGCGAGAACCCGAGGGCTCAGCAGCCGCCCGCGTCCCAGAGGGAGAAGAACAGGATGACGTCGTCGGAGTCGGCGCCGCCGGACGCATCGACATCGGCGCACGTGGCGCCAGCGTCCCAGTCGCCGAAGAACGCGATCACGTCATCGGAATCGACGCCGGTTGAGTTGTCGTAGTCGGCGGCGCAGTTCGCGACCTGCCACGGGCAGGACGGAACCGACCCGCCCGCGCCCGCCCAGAAACCGCCGGTGACGGTGAACCCGCCGCCGGTCATCGGAGCGCCCGCGTCGAACTGCCCGATGGTTCCCGAGACCTGGAACGCACCGCCGGACGAGGTGCCGCCGCCGCAGTCGATGGTGTACCAATCGATCGCAAACTGAGCGGACGCGGTCGACGCGGCGGCGGAGAGCACCGCGACGGTGAGCAAGGACGTGTGGGACATGGGACAAGACTCCTGTGAACCGAGGAAGGGCTTCTCATACTAAAGCGAGTGTCAAGCCCCCAACACCCCACGGAATTCCGAAAAATGTATCGGTTCGGACGGTGTACGGAAAAAACGCCAAGCCCGACGCATTCGCGTCGGGCATGGCGGTTGGGTGTCCCAGGCCCGGAGTGTGTGGCCGGGTCCGAGGAAGAGATCTGAGAGACTTACCGGGCACGCTGCTCTGCGTCGCCCCCTGCGACAAACGGCGAACCTGCCCTTCTTCTACGAAACTCGATCCGGCTCGGTTTCCAAATCCCGACGAATCGGGTGAGGGGTGCCCCGAGCGGTTCCACCTACCCTCAGTCATGATCCGTCGGTTGCACGAGCGATGGCGGGCGTACACCCGCCGCCGGCGAGCCCTGCTCGTGGGTGGCCTCTCGCTCGCCGCGATCGTCACGGTGGCTCTCGTCATGGTGGGACTCGCGCGGGTCCCCCCCGCGTGGTGGCACCCGGTCGACGGTGCGAGCGCCGACGTCGGGGCCCGCGCAGAGAAGCTCGAAAACGCGATGATGGGACACGTGTCGCTCGTGCGCCCTCGAGCCTCGGGTCCTACGCGGCCCGGTGTGAGCTTTCAGAGCGAGGACTGGAGGCTCTCGCTCCGCAGCGAAGACGCCAACGCGTGGCTCGCGGCACGACTGGGTTTGTGGTTGGAGCACCGCGGGGCGGATCGCGGCGTGCGGACGCAGTTCGAGTCCGTGCAGGTCCAGTTCGGGGAACAGCGGCTTCGGATGGGCGCACTGCTGATGAAGGACGGCCGCGAGCAGGTCGTGGGAGTTTCGGCGCGTCCGGTGGTCCGCTCCGACGGCTCGCTCTGGTTTGAGGAGCCCATTATCGAAGCCGGACGCTTGTCGGTGCCGGCGTCGTGGGCGGCGGGTTTCCTGCGTGCGCGGGCGGAGCGCTATCTCCCCGCGGCGATGCGCGAACAACCCGCGGGACGCGAGCTGCTCGAGATCATGGCGGGCGAGCGTCCGGCGCTCCGGGAGGCGGTGCTGCGACTCGAGGACGGGCGAAGGGTCAGGCTACTGGCGATCACGCCGCGGGAGGGAAGGGTTGAGTTCCTGTGCCGCACCGAGAAACGGTGAGGCGCGGGGAGTGAGACGCCCCGTTCCCGATTCGGCCTACGGTTGATCATGCCCCAACGCCGAACGCTCGTGGCACAGACGGTCCCGCTCGCGGGCCGAGGGCTGTTCTCAGGGGAGCACACATCCGCGATCGTGGCTCCCGCATCATCCGGCGGTATCCGGTTCCAACGCCGAGACCTCCCGGGCCGGCCGACGGTTGAGGCTCGGATCGAGAACGTCGCCCGGACCCCGGCTCAAGCGGGCCTTCCGGAGGGCTTCCCCGCGCGGAGCACGATCCTGGTGTCGCAGGAGGACCCGGCCTGCACGGTGATGACGGTCGAGCATGTCATGTCGGCGCTCACGGCGCTGGGCGTGACGGACGCGATCATCGCGGTCGACGGCCCGGAGATACCGATCTTGGACGGGGGCGCCTCGGACTTCGTGACGTTCATGCTGGGCGTGGGGTTGGGGAACATCGGCTGGGTCGAGCCGATCGTGGTGACTCGCGAGATCGTGGTCGAGGACGGCACGGGCGGACGGATCACGGCGAGCCCGACCGACGAGCAGGTTTCCGAGTTCAACTACTTCCTGGATTATGGGACCACTTCGCCGATCCACGCGCAGAGCGCTTCGTGGTCGGGGGACACCGGGGTGTACGTTGGACAGGTGGCCCCCGCCCGCACGTTCTGCCTGAAGGCGGAGGCGGAGGCGATGAAGCGGATGGGGCTGTTCAAGGACTTTGAGCCCTCCGACCTCCTCGTGATCGACGACGACGGCACACCGATCGACAACGCGATGCGGTACCACGATGAGCCGGCACGTCACAAGCTCCTTGATTTGATCGGCGACCTGGGGCTGGCCGGGGCACCGCTGCTGGCCCGCATCACGGCGGAGCGATCGGGGCACGCGTTGAACCACGCGCTGGTACGAGCGGTGCTCGACGGGGCCCGTTAGGCTGTCGGCTCCTTGACAGGTGAAACGCGAACGCGGGTCGGGGCGTAGCAAGAGGGATCGAGCGCTCCGCCGAAGACGACCGATAGGACTCCCGATGAACCCGGCCCGCTTGGACAGAACACGGCAAGGCTTCACGCTCATCGAGCTGCTGGTGGTCATCAGCATCATCGCGATCCTGATCTCGCTGCTCCTGCCGGCGCTCGGCCAGGCGCGCGAGTCGGCCCGCCGCGCCCGCTGCCTGGCGAACCTGAAGGGGATCGGGGTCGGGGTGCAGTTGTACATGGACACCGAGGGCCGGGGCTTCATGCTCCCGCTGGTCCGACCGCTCAACAGCGGCTCAAACGAGAACGATCCATCGCTGCTCGACGTGATGGAGAAGTACGTCGACGCGCCGCGCCCATTCGAAGAAACCACGGACGTGTGGGTTGCGAGCGACCCGTGGGTCTGCCCGTCTGACAAGGCCGGCGGAGATGCAGCGACAGGGTTCGGGCCTGTGTGGAGGTCCACGGGAACCAGTTGGGAGTATGGGCCGGCGGCGATCATGCTCGCGGCCGAGGCCTTCTTCATCCCGAACGTCCAGTTCGCGGTGAGCAAGGCCTACGAGGTTTCCAATCCGAAGCTCGCCATTCTCTTCGACGCGGACGACTGGCACAACCCGCGATTCCAGGCCAACAACCGATCCGACCTCGGCGACGCCGCTCGTTGGAACCGGAACGCTCTCTTCTGGGGCGGGAGCGCGGACAAAATGCCCCCCGTCGACGAGGCCCAGACGCAGCAGTTGTTCCAGGACATCATCAGGTTTTCGGGGAGGGGCGGACCGGGATGACCCGGCGGTGAACACATGACGCAGTTGCCGAGCCTGATCGACGAGACTATTACGGTCGGGGTGCCCGCGAAGGCACCGCGCCGGCTACGTCTTGATGTTCCCGATGCATGGAAGTCACGCTGGCGCGCTTGGATCGGCGACCCGATCAAGGGCCCAAAGCGCCGGCGCGCCGCGCGGTTCGCCGGCATTTTCGCGGCGTTGTGCGTGGTCGGAGCCGGTGTGTGGGCGGTGCTGCCCCGCCAGCAGCCCGACTACATGGACGACCCGATCGACGACGTCTTCGACTACACGCTCCTGAGCGACGACTTCAATAACCTCCCGCTGGACGAACGCCTGCGCCTGATCGGGCAGCTTGTCTCTCGGCTCAAGGGCATGTCCTCGGAGGACTCGGTGCTGATGGCGGCCTTCGCCTCCGGCATCGCGGGCCAAGCCCGGAAGCAGCTCGAGGAGAACGCCTCGCGGCTGGCCATCGACATGTGGGACAAGTACGCGGTCGACTACTCGAAGGTGCCCGAATCCGATCGCGAGAAGTACCTCGAGAGTACTTTCGTCGAGTTCACCAAGACCATGGAGACCCTCGCCGGGGAACAATCGGATAGTTCCGACGACGAGCGTGTGGCCGAGGCGAAGGAACAGGCCGCCCGCGAGAAGCAGCGGATGACCTCGCCCAACGGTGCCAAGCCGCCCGGCGAGGCGCTGGGCATGGTCTTTGACGTGATGAACGGCAACGTCGGCGGCCACGCCACACCGCAACAGCGCAAACGCGGGGCCCAGATGATGCGCGACATGATCCGGCACTTCCGGGGGAACGACCCGGAGACCGGCAAGCCGGACCCGCAGGCCGCGCCCCCCGAGCCGCCCAAGTAGCTCGCGGAGCGGCGAGCGCTGGCGCGGTACGCTGCGTGTCATGCTCACCCTCGCCCTCGTCCTCGCCGCCGCCGCAATCCAACCACCCGCGCAGACTCCGCCGGAACTGCTGACCGTCGCAGAGCGGACCGCGTATCAGCGGACGGCCTCGCACGCGGAGACGGTGGCGCTGCTGGATGCGCTGGGCGCGGCGTCGCCGCTGGCCCGCAGGGTGTCCATGGGCACGACCGCGGAAGGTCGCGACATCCCGATGCTGGTGATGTCCGATCCCCCCGTCTCCAGCGGCGCAGAGGCGAGGGAGCTGTCGCTGATGCGTGGCCGTCCGGTGGTGCTGGCGATCGGGAACATCCACGCGGGCGAGGTCGACGGCAAGGAAGCGCTGCCGATGGTTGCGCGGGAGCTGCTGCTCGGGGCACGCGCCGGCCTGCTGTCGAAGGCGATCATCGTGATCGCGCCAATCTACAACGCCGACGGCAACGAGCGGGTGGGCCCCGGGCATCGGGCCGGTCAGAACGGGCCCGAACTGGTGGGGATCCGCGAGAACTCGCGGGGGCGGGACCTCAACCGCGACTTCATGAAGCTCGAGGAAGCGGAGACCCGCGCCTTGGCCCGGGTGTTCAACGAGTTTGATCCGCACGTCTTCATCGACTGCCACATCACCAACGGTTCGTACCACCGCTACGTGATCACCTACGACGGCCCGCGGACGCCCGGCGGAGACGCGGAGTTGGTCGCGTTCGCGCGGACGCGGATGCTGCCGGAGATCGATGACGCGTTCGAGAAGTCCACGGGGGACCACGCGTTCTGGTACGGGTCGTTCGAGGGTGAGTTCGGCGGCCCCGACCGCGGGCACACGCGCTGGGAGACCTACCCGGCCGAGCCGCGGTTCGGAACGACCTACGTCGGGCTGCGCAACCGGCTGAGCGTGCTGGTGGAGTCGTACACGTACGAGCCCTACGAGCACCGGGTGACCGCGACGCGCGAGTTCGTGCTGTCGACGCTCGATTGGGTCGCTGCGAATCACGCGGCCGTGCTCGCCGCGACGCGCGAGGCCGACGACCGCGCCGTGCTGAGAGGCCAGCTCACCAACGACGACGATCGCGTCGCGATCAGGACGCGTGCCGCGGCTCGTTCGGAGAAATCGATGATCCTCGGGTACGTGGAAGAGACGATCGACGGGAGGTCGCGCTCCACGGGTGTGCCGACGGAGTATCCGGTGGACGTGATGGACGCGTTCGAGGCCACCGAGTCTGTGTCGCGCCCGCTGATGTACGCGATCCCGGCCGACCCCGCCCTCGACGGCGTGATCGCCACGCTGCGGATGCACGGGCTCAGGATGGAGACCCTGGACCGCGAGTTCACGGCCAAGATCGAGGAGTACACCGTCACGGGGGTTGCCCCCGCGTCGCGCGAGTTCCAGGGCCACGTGCTCGTGAACTGCGAGGTGAGCGGGACGGCCGAACGCAGGACGTTGACGAAGGGAACGGTGCTGGTGACCACGGCCCAGCCGCTCGGGCACCTCGCGGTAGCGCTCCTCGAGCCGCGGGCGGAGGACTCCCTCGCGGTTTGGAACGCCTTCGACGCCTGGATGAAACCGGGGGCGAAGTACCCGGTGCTACGGGTGGTCGAGAAGACCGGGGGCCCGTAGCGGTCAATCTCCGGCCAAGCGAGCCAACTGCTCTCCGGCGAGTCGGTGGACGGTCCACTCGGACATCGGCACCGCGCCCAAGTGCTTGTAGAACTCGATCGCGGGGGTGTTCCAGTCCAGGACGGACCATTCGAAGCGGGTGCACCCGCGCGACACCGCGATGCGTGCGAGCTGGGTGAGCAGGGCCTTGCCGAGGCCGCGGCCCCTCGAGGCGGGGCGGACGAAGAGGTCTTCGAGATAGATGCCCGGTTGCCCCGTCCAGGTCGAGAAGTTCATGAAGAAAAGGGCCATGCCCTGCACGTTGCCTTCGATCTCGCCCATCACGCACTCGGCGACCCCGGCGCCGCGACCGTCGCGCGTCGGATCGCCGAAGAGGGCGCGGCGGATCTGCTGCGGTGTGGCCTTCGCCTGATCGGGCTCGCGCTCGTACTCGGCGAGCTCGCGAACCAGCGCGAGGATCTGCGGGATATCCGCTTCGGTCGCGGGGCGCAGGGTGACCCCGGGCGGGAGCGGGAACGCGAAGACACGAGCGTGGTCCATCGTCATGGAGGGGTTTGTACCCGAACACGCGCCGAGAGGGCAAACCGCCCGGACGAACCGCGGGGGCGACGCGCCCGGCACCCCCGGGCCTCCAACAATCAGCGGACTCTGTGTTCACCGACAAGGGGAGGTACGGATGGCGAAGAACTTCGCGGTGGTGCTGTGCGGGAGCGGTCGCTCGGACGGGAGCGAGATCACCGAAGCCGTCAGCACGCTCGTGCACCTCTCGCGCCTGGGTCTGACCTACCGCTGCTTTGCGCCCGACGCGCCGCAGACCGAGATCGTCAACCACGCCACGGGCAAACTCATGCCCGGGAACCAGTCGAGGAACATGATGGTCGAGTCGGCCCGCATCTCGCGCGGCGAGATCTCGCCCATCACCTCGCTGCTCGCGGCGGACTTCGACGCCGTAGTCTTTCCGGGCGGCAACGGGCTGGCGAAGAACCTGTGCGACTTCGCGAGCAAGGGCGCGGAGTGCGTGGTGATGCCGGATGTCGAGCGGGTGATCCGCGAGTTCCACGCGGCGAAGAAGGGCATCGGTTTGATCTGCATCGCCCCGGTGCTGGCCGCCCGCGTGCTGGGCGCACGGATGAACGGCCCGGGTTGCAAGGTGACCATCGGGAGCGACGCGGGCGCGGCGGGCAAGATCGCGGAGATGGGCTCGACGAACGTGCCAAAGGGCGTCGGCGAGGCCTACCTCGACGAGAAGAACCGGGTGTACAGCACCCCGGCGTACATGTACGACGCCAAGCCGCACGAGGTCTTCGAGGGCATCGGCCGGATGATCGAAATGATGGCGCGCTGAGCGCGCATCCGGAGGCTCTCATGCGAAGGACGGGGACGTTGTGCGCGGCGTTGGTCGGGTCGGCGCTGCTCGCGCTCGCGGGGCAGGTCGGTGTGGGCGAGGGCGAGGTCCGGCGCGACCCCGACTCCCAGACCATCGACGATCGCCGGATCGCGCGGGCGATCGAACGGGAGGGTGGGGCCCTGCTCGACGAGATCGATGTCCGGACCGGTGAGGAGATGCTCGCGGAGCACGGGAGCAGAGCGATCGTCAAGCTGCCCGAGTCCCCCGCGCGCGAGATGGACGAGGCCGAGCTCTACGAGAAGTGCAAGCCCGGCGTGCTCGTGGTGCGAGAGCTCTACAAGTGCGATCACTGCCCGCGCTGGCACACCGCGGCGGGCGGGACCGCGTTCGTGCTGAGCTCCGACGGCGTGTGCGTCACGAACTACCACATGTTCGAGAACCGCTCGGACACGCACGTGCCATTCCCGGTGGTGTGCACCTCCGACGGCGCGGTCTTTGTGATCAAAGAAGTCCTCGCCGCGAGCCACGCGGACGACGTCGCGATCTTCAGGCTCGGCGCGGGGCGTAAGGACGACGAAGCGATCCCCGAGGGGACGCGCGAGTTCACCCCGATCACGCTCGCGGAGAGCGCGGCGATCGGGACGAAAGTAGCGCTCATCGCGCACCCCGACAACGAGTGCTACACGCTGACCACGGGGATCATCTCCCGGCGCTCCATCGCGCGGCGCGGCGTGAACGGGGACGCGGAGCAGGAGTCGGAAGTCCCCACGATCACGGTGACGTGCGAGTACGGCGTGGGCTCCAGCGGCGGGCCGGTGATGGACATGCGCGGCCGCGCGGTGGGCATGGTGTGCAACACGCACACGGTGTGGTCGGGAGACGGTAATCGGCGCGAACCGCAGATGGTCAGGCGGCGTTGCATCCCGGCCGACCGTATCCTCCTGCTTCTCGCCAGCCCGGCGCCGGAGATTGCCCCCTAATCATGCGAACTTTCCGAAGCGATCCATCACCCACCAAACCAGCCGATGGCATCATGAAGGAAGTGCTCCTCGAGGTCGCGGACATCTCGTCCAAAACCTTCGACATGATCCGCAAGGCCGCCCGTGTCCGCGGCCCGGGGCACGGCGGCCTCGAGTACGTCTTCCCGATCGAGGACATCCAGCAGATCATCCGCACCGCGGAAGGCGGGCGGTTCACCGAGCGCGGCGCTCCGGCGGCCGCGGCCTGGCGCGCGATGCTGGCGGAGCGCGGCGTGGTGATGGAGGAGCCGCGGAAGTTGAGGACGAGGTAGGTCACAACGCGAACCGGCGAAGGCTCGCCAAGAGCCGGGGCAGTTGAAGCGCTCCCGCGCCACATGCAGATCGAGTGCGGAGTCGCTCGGCTCAGGTGCCAGCGTCCGCGGCACCGAGCGTTCTCAGCACCCCGCGTCCCACCGGGCAAAGAACACGATGACGTCGTCGCTATCGACCCCGCCGTCGCGGTTGCGGTCCGCCGCGGGCGAGGCGACGTCCCATGCCGCGAAGTACGCGGTGAGGTCCTCGCCGTCGACCGCGCCGTCGAGGTCAAAGTCGGCGGGGCAGGCGATCACGACGGTCGCGGGTGCCGAGGTCGCATCGCCGCACGCGTTGCTGAAAACAGCGGTGTACTCACCGCTGTCGGAGAGGGCCGCGTTGGCGATCGTGAGGGTGGCCGATGAGGCGGCCGTAGGAGATGGGAGCGTGGCTGTCGCGCCGGCGACCGTTCCGCCGTTGGGGGAAGCGCCCCCCGGTCCGTCGAGGAGGTCGACCCCGTTGCGCTGCCACCGGACTGTGACGTCGGCGTAACCGTCCGACGGGGTCGCGGTCAGTTCAAGCGTCTGGCCGACCTCGAGGGACCGCGGCTGCGGTGCCAGCGCGAGAGTGGGCACGCCGGTGAGTGTGTAGCGAGCCAGAAAGCAGGAGACGATGTCCCCCGCATTGAAGAACGCTCCGCCCGCCACCAGTTCACTGTTTCGCCTCACGGTCAGCGCATACGCAGTCCCTTGCAAACCCGAACCCACCTGCACCCAGGCCGAGCCGCTCCAGCGTGCGATACGGTTCGCGGCCGCGGTACCGGCGGTCGTGAAGACCCCGCCGGCGATGAGATCACCGTTGGGCAACGCGTTGACCGCCGTCACGTAGTCACCTGGCCCGGCGCCCAGGCCGTCGCCCAGGGCCGACCAGGAAGCACCATCCCATCTGGCGATGCGGTTCGCCGTCACGCCGCCGGCGGTTGTGAAAAACCCGCCGGCGATCACGTCCCCGTTTGGCAGCGTGAGCAGGGCCCAGACGTCCCCGTTCGTGCCCGGACCCAGCGCGGACCAGGTGCTGCCGTCCCAGCGGGCGACGTGATTGACCGTCAGTCCGCCGATGGTGACAAACGAGCCGCCCGCGATCAGGTCGCCATTGGGGAGCGTCGTGAGGGCCCGCACCGCTCCGCTCATCCCCGGTCCGACAGGGGTCCACGCCGCGCCGTTCCAGCGGGCGATGAAGTTCGCGGTGGCACCCCCGGCGCGGTTGAAGGTGCCGCCCGCGACCACGTCGCCGTTCTGCAGCGTGGTCAGAGCGAGCACAGCCCCGTTCGTGCCCGACCCCAGGGGCAACCAGTCGCTGCCGGTCCAACGCGCGATGTTGGAAGCCGCCACGCCGCCGGCGGTGAGGAAGCTCCCGCCGGCGATCAGGTCGCCACCGGGCAACCGCGTCAGGGCATTGACAGCGGGGAAGGTGGTCCCATCCATGCCCGCTCCCAACGGGGACCAATCGGTTCCGTTCCAAGTGGCGATCCGGCGCGCCGCGACGCTGCCAGCGGAAACAAACGCCCCGCCCGCGACCAGGTCGCCGTTGGGGAGCGTGGTGAGCGCCCGCACAGGCGAGCTGAGTCCTCGCCCCAGGGGTGCCCATGCCGAGCCGTTCCAACGGGCGACGCGGTTCGCCCCAAGACCTCCGGCGCTGAAAAACTCCCCCGCCGCGATGACGTCACCGTTCGGAAGGGCGGCGAGCGCTCTGACGGCGCCGTCGGTGCCGGTCGCGAGCGCGGACCACGCGGAACCGTTCCAGCGGGCGATGTTGCTCACGGGCACGCCTTCCACGGACGAGATCGTGGTGCCGCCCGCGATCACACTTCCGTCGGGGAGTGCGGCGAGCGCGAGCACGTTTGTGTTCGCGGCGGCACCGGGCCTCCCCAAGAATGTCCAGCTCGCCGCCGCCGCGTCGTAGCGAGCGACCCCGGGCCCGGAGGTACCCGAACCGGGCCGCCTCATCACCCCGCCGACAAACACGTCGCCGTTGGGGCGGGTGGCGAGGGCGTACACGGAGCCGGTGACGATTGTCGACGCCATCGGGGCCCAAGCCGAGCCGTTCCACCGACGGACGCCGCCGAACTCACCGCCCGCGATGACGTCGCCGTTGGGAAGTCCCGCAACCACGCCGACGATGCCCGCGGTGATGCCCGTTCCGAGGCTTGACCAAGTCTCGCCGTCCCAACGCGCGACTTGGTTGACATTGTTTCCGTTCAAATACGAGAACGGCCCACCCGCGATCAGGTCGCCGTTGGGCATCGTGGCGAGGCTGTGAACGCCCCCGCCGACCGACGTCACCATCGAGGACCAGGTCGAGCCGTTCCAACGGACCAGGAAGAACTCGCCCCCCGCCACGAGGTCGCCGTTCGGCAGGGTCCCCAGGGCGTACACGGCGCTGCCCAGTCCCGTGCCGAGAGAGGTCCATTCGCCCGTCTCGGTGTCGAAGGCGGCGATGTTCCGGGCGAGCACGTTTCCCGCGGTCCCGAACTCCCCTCCGACGACGATCTTGAGCGACTGCGGCCCGGCGCCGTCCGGATCCCACGAAGTTGTTGCGTACGCGATGCCGCCGACCCCAGGGACTGCCTGGCCGGGCAGCCAGCCTTCGCACTGCGCGAAGGTCCGCTGGGCCCCGGTGAGCACCAGCATCGCGAAGCAGAGCATCCAGGTCGTCAACGCACGGGTCATCTTGGCTTCCTTCGTCTCGGAGGTTCGCTCAGAAGTCGGATATGGGACCACGCGGCATCGAGACACCATCCACGTTTGGTCAGGACGTCCATCTCGGACGTGTGGTGTACAACTCACCTCCGCTGCGAGTTGCCGAACTTCCTGATTCCCCGGTCGCAGAGGCGCTCCGTTCAACGCGGCTAGTATTTGATACTCGAGCAAGTTCCAGCTCCGATGGAGTGACCGGACATGAACCGATGTGTGATCTCAGCGTGCGGTGCTCTCGTGCTGGCGTGCGGAACACTCTGCGCGCAGCAGGTCGTTCCCGGGGCGATCGTGCTCCAGATCGACGACTCGCTCACGCTCGGTGGGCAGAGCGGGTACGCGGTGACCGCGCTCAACACGCCTTACACCAACCCCGCCGGCGAGGTCGGGTTCGCGGGGACCGCGTCCAACGGGCTCGCGACGGTACCGTTCGTGTGGGTGGGGAACTCGGTCCGGTTCTCCGGGCTTGATGCGCCGTTGGGCACCACGCTGGGAGGCATCGAAGGGACGTGCGGCATCGGGGC
>JBMOHX010000025.1:0-19971 GCA_049317625.1 Phycisphaerales bacterium | reverse complement strand
ATCGCGGGCGAGCGCGGCACTGCGGCGGGGAGTGTCGTGCAATGGCGCGCAGGAAGGGAACTGGCCGCGGCCCGGGGAGGGGTGCGGGGCGGGTCGCCGCGGCGTTTGCGACAGCGAGTTGGTTGCGCGAGGCCAACACCGAGAGCGGCTGGAAAGCCGCTCAGACCCAGCCGTCTGGAGACGGCTGGCACGTGCGGCGTGTACGATGGGCTTCATGGCGCACCTGAACCTCAAGCAGATTCTCGAAGCGACGGCCACCCTCGTCGAGAAGAACCCCGGCGGCATCCGCTTTGGCGAGATTCAAGAGTGGTTCAGGACGAACCACCCTGAGACTCCCAGCGGGACTGTGACCGCGCAGATCTCGTCGGTCCCCAAGAGCTATCCCGACCGCGTGACCAAGGTCGGCCGCGGGCTCTACGCGCCGGTGGCGACGAAGCAGGGTCGTGCGGTCGTGGTGCCACCTGTCATTCCCACGGCTGTCCGCGAGGAGGAGTTCTACGCGTCGTTCGCCGAGTACCTGCAGGACGACCTCGACGAAGTGGTGCGCGCGGTTCCGCTTGGCGGGGCCGCGATGAGAGCAAAGTGGGGCACGCCGGATGTTGTCGGCGTCTACCGGCCGACGACGAAGGACCTCATTAAGTTCAACCAGGAAATCGTCTCGGCCGAAGTCAAGGTCGATCCGCGGGAGCCCGTGACGGCCTTCGGCCAGGCGGTCTCGTATCGGCTCTTTTCCACGAAGTGCTACGTCGTCATGCCGAGCGGAATGTCCGAGGCGGACAAGAGTCGGCTTGAAGCGCTCTCGATGCTGTTTGGCATCGGCCTGGTGCTGTTTGAGCCCAACCCCAAGGCCCCCAACTACTCGATTCGAGTTCGTGCGCAGCGGTTCATCCCTGACATGTTCTACGTGAACGAGTTTGCCGACCGGATGCGCGAGATCGACAGCGACGCGTTCGAACGGTTGTTTGGTTGAGACCTGGGTGATCGCGTTTCGGCGTGCAAACGCGGCCTGGAGAAGCGTGCGGGCTGGGTCGCCGAGGCAACTCCGTGGCGTGTGGGTTTCGCCGGCCCTACTCGGACGCGGCTGGAAAGCCGCGGGGACCCACCCACAGGAATGTGGCTGCCACGCTGTCTTTATTGCATCGGTATAACAATCCGAAAGTCCGACCCCTGCCCGATCTCGGAGAAGAGTTCGAGCCTGCCGCCGTGGGCTTCGATGATGCGGCGGGTTGTCGGAAGGCCCAGGCCGGTGCCGCCGCTTTTGGTCGTGAAGTACGGGCTGAAGATCTTCTCGCGGATCTCGGGGGGGATGCCCGGGCCGGTGTCGATCACGTCGATCGTTGCGACTCGGAGCTTGTCAGCCTCCGTCGATGCGCTTAGTTTGATGATCAGCTCCCGCGGCTTCTCCGGCGGCTGCGAGGCCATCGCCTGTGCCGCGTTGAGCAGGAGATTCAGGATCGCTTGCTTGAAGTGGCCCACGTCCAGCGCGACCGATCCGATCGGCAGTGATTCCACCCTGAGGCGGATGTTCTGCTGGGCCGCCTGAGGGCCGAAGAAGTCCGCGAGTTCTTCAAGCGCGGCGCCGAGATCCGTGGGCTTGAGGTCGAGCCGCAACTCACCCGCGTACGAGAGGAAGTCGGTGAGAATGCCCTTGAGCCGCTCGACCTCGCGCCGGAGGGACCCCAGCCGGCGCACCAACCGCCCCTTGGTCTCGGCCTCCACGCCGCCGAGTTCCTCGATCCCCTCGGAGAGTAACTGAGCGTTGAGCCCGATGGTCGAGAGCGGATTCTTGATCTCGTGGGCGAGCCCGCCGGTCATCGCGCCGATCTCGGCGAGTCGCTCGGCGCTCTGGGCGCGGCGCTCGGCGGCACGGACGCGGGCCAGCGACCGCTTGACGACGTACTTACTCCCCAGCACGGCGAAGCCGATGCCGGCCAAGAGCCCGACTCCGAAAGCGATCGACGGATTGATCACGGGGAAGTATCGCACTCCGGCGCACGCCGGTCGAGTCGACGCCCCTCCGAGCAATCGCCCCCCGGGCTCAACGTCGCGGTGTGCGCGCGTACCCGCGCTTCACGACGCTTACGTCTGGAGAGTCGGAGCGGACGACGCGAGTCGCCTTCCAACCCTTGTCCGTCCGGATGGCATCGTACTGGACGTTGCTCCCATCTTTGAGGACTCGAAAGCCATCGCCTTGAATGACGCTGTAGTGGGTGAAGATGTCCTGCCCTTCGGGTCCGATGATGAACCCAAAGCCCTTACGGGGATCGAACCACTTCACCACACCTTCAACGTCGGAAATCTGCGCGGTCGACACGTCTGTCATGGCCTTGCTCCTGGCCGTTCCGCTCTCCTCCTCGCTCTCTCTGCGGAAGCCCCACGAATGTCCGAGATCCGGCCTCCCGCCGGGGTCCCGTAACAGGGGCAGACTACCGCGCCGAGGTCGTTTGCACAACCTTTACGGGGAATTTCGTCTCTGTGGAAAACGTGGCTGTTGACTCCCCTGAACTCGGGGGGTCATTCTTGCGCCTCGCGAGGCTCAACCGTTGCGCCGCTCGAAGTCCTTCATGAGTTCAGCGATCGCCTTGCAGCCGGCTTCGGGGAACGCGTTGTAGGTGCTCGCGCGGACGCCGCCCGTGGAGCGGTGGCCCTTGAGCTGGTCCATGCCGGCCTTCTGGGCCTCGGCGAGGAAGGCGTTGTCGAGTTCTTCGGTTGGAGTACGGAACGTGATGTTCATGAGGCTGCGGCTGTCGGGGCGGGCGTGGCCCTTCCAGAACTTCGAGGAATCAAGCACGTCGTAGATGTGCTTGGCCTTCGCCTCGTTCCGCTTCGCGAGCGTCTGCGTCCCGCCCTGCGCGAGGATCCAGTTGAACATCAGGCCGGAGACATAGATCGGGAAGACCGGCGGCGTGTTGTGGCGACTCTCGTCCTTCGCCTGCACGCGGTACTGCAGCATCGACGGCAGTTCCCGCGGCTTGCGCTCGAGCAGGTCCTCGCGGATGATGACAAGGGTCGTTCCCGCGATACCGATGTTCTTCTGCGCGCCGGCGTAGATGAGCGCGTACTTCGAGATGTCGAACGGCCTCGAGAAGATGTCGCTGCTCATGTCGCAGACGCTGGGCACGCCCTCGGGGATCGCGGGCTCGTTGCGGAACTGGGTGCCGTAGATCGTGTTGTTCGAGCACCAGTGCACGTAGCTGGGCTTGGCGGAGTACTTGATCTCGGCGTCGCTGGGAACAAAGGCGTGCTTGTGGGCCTTGCCGTCCCAGCCGATGTGGATGTTGCCGTACATGCGGGCCTGCTCGGCGCTCTTCTCGGCCCAATAGCCGGTGACGAGGTAGTCGGCGGTGGCGTCTTGCGGGAGCAAGTTGGCGGGGATCATGAAGTTCTGCGACGTCGCGCCGCCGGTGAGGAAGAGCACCTTGTAGTTCGCGGGGATGTTGCCGACTTTGCGGCAGACGGCTTCGGTCTCGGCGAGGATCGCGTCGAAGGTCTTGGCGCGGTGGCTGTGCTCCATGATGCCGATGCCGGTGCCGCGGATGTTCCAGAGGTCGTGCTGCGCCTGCTTGATGACCTCCTCGGGGAGGCAACCGGGACCGGCGGAGAAGTTGAAGATACGTTCGGCCATGGCGGTTTCCTTTCGACGCCCCGGGAGGGGTGATCGGCGGATGATAGGGGTGTGGGGGCGAGCTTTCGACGGGGGGGAGCGCGGGATGATCGCCTGCCCTGTCCTCCCTTCCCCGCGGTCTCCGCCGCCCGGGCTCACATCGCGACTCCATCCGCGGCCGCACCGATTCCTGCTGGTCGCGGGCCCGATCCCACTCCCAACTCGCATCAGCTCAAGAACCCTGCTCGGCAGCGATTCCCCCTACCCTCCCCCATGCCCCTGCCCCACCCCGAACCCGGTCAGACGCCCTTCCTTCTCGCGGGCCGGTCCTTCACCAGCCGGCTGCTCGTCGGAACCGGGAAGTACAAGACCTACGACCTGATGCGCGACTCCCTCGACGCCAGCGGGTGCGAGGTTGTCACCGTCGCCGTACGGCGCGAGCGTCTGTACAACGAGCAGGGCAAGAGCCTGCTCGAGTTCATCGACACCAAGCGGTACACCATCCTCCCCAACACCGCGGGGTGCTTCAGCGCGGAGGACGCGGTCCGCGTCTCGCTGCTGGGGCGCGACCTGCTCGATCAGCTCGGCAACCCCGGCGCGGAGTGGGTGAAGCTGGAAGTCCTCGGCGACAAGAAGACGCTGCTGCCCGACCCGCAGGGCACGGTCGAGGCGACCAAGGTGCTCGTCCGCGAGGGGTTCAAGGTGCTCGCGTACACAAGCGATGATCCGATCGCCGCGCTGCGGATCAAAGAGGCCGGTGCCGCGAGCGTCATGCCCGCGGGGAGCCCGATCGGCTCGGGTCAGGGCGTGCTCAACCGGAACAACATCATCCTGTGCCTCGAGCTGCTGAAGCAGGGCGACCCATCATTCCCCGTGATCGTCGACGCCGGCGTGGGGAGCGCGAGCGATGTCTCCCTCGCGATGGAACTCGGCGCCGACGGCGTGCTCCTCAACACCGCGATCGCCCACGCCAAGGAGCCCGTGATGATGGCCCACGCCATGCGCCACGCCTGCACCGCCGGGCGGCAGTCGTACCACGCGGGCCGGATCCCCCGGAAGCTCTACGCCACCGCGAGCAGCCCCTGGGAAGGCACGATCTCGTACATACCGGGCGAGTAACCCGGCGCGGTTGGCTGATACCCTTCGTCCATCATGGCAACTCCCGTCAAATCAGCCGCGCCCAGTCCCGAGAGCCGCGGCACCCTGCGCGCCGTCGGCACCCTCGCCCTGGTCGTCGCGGTCGTCGCGTGCTCGTTCATGGTGCTCCACCACTTCGGCGCGATGCAAATGCCCGGGTGCGGCATCGGCAGCCCGTGCGACGCCGCGGCGAAGAGCGTGTGGGGCAAGGTGCCGGGGATCGGCTACCCGACGAGCTTCGTGGGGTTCGCGTACTTCTTCGCGATGCTGATCGCGTGGCCGATGACACGGGGGCGGACGCCCGGGCCGATGCACGCGGTGATCCTTCTCGGGGCCCTGGCGTCGCTGGGGTTTGTCGGGATCGCCATCGCGGAGAAGCTGCCCTGCATCTACTGCTTCGTGGCCCATGGGGCCAACTTCGTGTTCGTCGGCGCGGCCACGGTCGCACGCCGGGGACGCGACCCGATCCGAGGGTGGCAGCCGTTGCTGGCGCTCTCGGTGTTTCTGATCGCGACGGGAACCCTCGCCGCGGCGAACGCGTCGGCTTCGGAAGCCGCGAAGAAGAAGGCGGATGCGGAACTAAAGGCGTCGATCGCGAAGATGACCAAGCCGGGCCCCGAGAAGCCCACGCCCCCCACCACTCCGAACCCGGAACCTGGGCCCGTCACGCAGCCCAAGACAACCCAACCGCAGCCCGAGCCCACCCAGCCCACGACGCCGAACCAACCCGATCCCACGGAGCGCAACCCGCTCGCGGGGCGCTACCGATTGGGACCGGAACAAGCCGCGGTGCGTGTGGTGATGTGGATCGGGTACCAGTGCGAGGACTGCCAGCGGCTCGAGAAAGAGCTGATGGAGCTGCGGAAGGACGCGTCGCTCTCGATGTCGGTGGTCATCAAGCACTTCCCGCTGAACACGGACTGCAACCCCAACGCGCCGGGTCGCCACCACGGCAACGCCTGCTGGGCAGCGCGGGCCGCGGAAGCCGCGGGGATCCTCGGCGGGCCTGACGCGTTCTGGGCGATGCACGACTGGCTCTTTGATCGGCGCGGCGATTTCTCCAACGCGCAGATGGACGCTCAAGCGACGTCGATGGGCTTCGCGCCGCGCGATCTCACTCAGTTGATGAACAACCCGTCTACGCTCGCGCCGATCACGACCGACGTTGACGACGCGATGAAGCTGGGCATCTACCAGACCCCGTTCGTCTTCATCAACGGCGTCGAGCTCCGGGGCTGGAACGCGCCGCAAGCGTTGACGCGCGCGGTACGGGCCGTGGCCGCGACATCGCCAGCGCCCGCCGCGACCGACACCGCGCCGGACGCGGGCGCGAAGTTCGTCGCGGACTGGCGCGCGATGCCGCGCCAGACACCTCCGACCGAGTTCGCGGCCCTCGCCGTTGGGCCCGCCGATGCGGAGGTCGAAGTCGTTGTGTGGGGCGACTATTCCGAACCGGGGACCGCGGAAGTCGACGGGATGTTCCGGCTCTTTCTCGGCCCGCAGAAGCCCAACATCCGCTACACGTTCCTTCAGTTCCCGGTGGACAAGTCCTGCAACGCCAGCATCCAGATCTCCAAGTACCCGCAGTCGTGCCGGCCGGCCCGCGCGGCGAAGGCGGCCGAGATCCTCGCGGGCCCCGATGGGTTCTGGAAGATGCACGAGCGGATCATCCTGAACCAGAACAACCTCACCGACGCGATGCTCGAGGGCATGGCGCTCGAACTGGGGATCGCGCCCGCCGACCTGATGGAAGCGATCAACATCCCAGATGCCCAGCGCATGGTCAACGCCGAAGCCGCGGCGGCGATGAAGTACGGCGTGACCTCCATCCCCTTCGTGCTCGTGAACGGCAAGCAGCTAACACGCTGGAAGGCCGGTTACGAGAACGTCATCCCCCGCATCATCACCGCGGCGGCGGAAGACCGCGCCGCTGGCAAGTAACCCACGCACACCATGCCGCAGCCCGACCGCACAGTCACCTTCCACGCGCTCCACGCCGCCGCCGGGGCGCTGAACGCGTTCATGCACGACAGTTCATCGGTCGCGAAGGTCGAACAAGCCATTGACGAGCTCGCGGCCTGCTTCACCCGGTCATGCAAGGTGATGGCCTGCGGCAACGGGGGTTCGCTGTGCGACGCGGCTCACTTCGCCGAGGAGCTCACCGGCCGGTTCCGCAAGAACCGCCCCGCGCTGCCGGCGATCGCGATCACCGAGCCCGGGCACCTCACATGTACCGCCAACGACTTCGGCTTCGACCACGTCTTCTCCCGCGCGGTCGAGGCGCTGGGCAGGCCCGGGGACATGCTCGTTGCACTCTCGACGAGCGGCAACTCCACGAACGTGCGGCTGGCCCTCGAAGCCGGTCGCGCCCGCGGGATGTTCACGCTGGCGCTGTTGGGCAAAGGCGGCGGTGCGTGCGCCGGAGCCGCGGACCTTTCGATCGTCGTCCCCGGTGAGACGAGCGACCGCATCCAGGAACTGCACATGCTGATCCTCCACACGCTGGTCGAGGGCGTGGAGTCCCGGCTCGGATATGCCTGATCAGGAGGGCCTGATTACGTCAGCCGGGTAAGACGGGCGTACTCGAGGATCAGCGTCTTGCGGCCCACGTCGCGGAACTGCACTTCGGCCCGGGTCTGCGCACCGCCGGAAACCGACTTGATCTCGCCGATCCCGAACTGCGGGTGACGGACACGCGCGCCGACCGGGAACTCCGCGGCGAGACCGGAGAGGGCCGCGCGAGAGGCCCGTTCCTCCGCGGGGGACTGGTCCATGTCCTCCCATTCGGAGGAGGTCTCGAGCCCGCCGCCGCGGTCGTGAATGTTCATGAACTCGGTCGGCATTTCGGCGAGGAAGCGGCTGGGGATGGTGCGTTCGGAGAGCCCGCGGATCGCGCGGTACTTGGCTGCGGAGACGTGGAGCCGA
Organism: Phycisphaerales bacterium; assembly: GCA_049317625.1. Classification (GTDB taxonomy): domain Bacteria; phylum Planctomycetota; class Phycisphaerae; order Phycisphaerales; family UBA1924; genus JBEIUO01. The sequence continues at coordinate 12,305 of JBMOHX010000025.1, read as the reverse complement.
CGCATCGCGCGGGTGATGCCCACGAAGCAGAGGCGCCGCTCCTCTTCGAGATCCGACTCGCTCTCGCGGGCGCGGGAGTGCGGGAGCATGCCCTCTTCCATGCCGATCATCGCGACCGCGCCGAACTCGAGTCCCTTGGCCGCGTGGAGGGTCATCAGCGTGACGCTGCCCTGGGTGGGATCGACGCTATCGGCATCCGCCATGAGCGTGACGGACTCGAGGTATGCGCGGAGGAGCGAGAGCAGCGGCGGGGATTCGCTTAGGATGCCGGCGCTGGCGCTCTCGACACCGGGGAACGCCGCGGGGTCGCTGTCGGGGTCGTATTCGAGCTCGAACTCGCGGGCGGAGGTGACGAGCTCGGAGAGGTTGTCGAGACGTTCCTCGTCGATCTCGCTTTTGCTCGTAAGCGCCTGCTGGCGGTACATCGCTTCGAGACCAGACTCTTTCAGCACGCGGTCGACGAGATCGGCGAGCGAGCCGGTGATCTCTGCGCCGAGGAAGGTGCCGTTGCCGGTCCACCCGTCCAGCATGGAGACGAACCTCGCGATGGAGGCGCCACTCCGCGCGGTGACACCTTCGATGCCCGATGCGCCTCGCATGGCCTCGAGCAGCGTTTCGCCCTCCTGCGCGGCCCACTGTTCGAGGCGTGTGATGGAGGAGTCGCCGATGCCGCGGGTGGGGACGTTCGCGATGCGCGAGAGGGAGACGTCGTCGGCGGGGTTGGCGACGACCTTCATGTACGCGAGCGCGCTCTTGATTTCCTCGCGGTCGTAGAAGGCAGTGCCGCGCGCGATGGTGTACGGGATTGCTTCGGCGCGCAGCGTCTCTTCCATCACGCGGCTGAGCGCGTTGGTCCTGTAGAACACGGCCATCTCTCGCCACGGCTCGCCCGCGGAGCGCTCGTCGCCGTCGTGCCGCTTCTTCAGCCACTCGGCGACGACGTGGGCCTCGTGCCGCTCGTCGCGGCAGAGCACGGCGTCGACGGGTTCGCCACCTTCCTTGCGGGTGAAGAGAGGCTTGATCTTTCGCTTCTTGTTCTGCTTGATGAGCGTGTCGGCGACCGCGAGGATCGCCGCGGTTGACCTGAAGTTCTCGCCGAGCAGGATCACCTTCGCGCCCGCGTAGTGCTCCTCGAAATCAAGGATGTTCGAGATGTCCGCGCCGCGCCAGCCGTAGATGGACTGATCAGGGTCGCCCACGACGCAGATGTTCGGTCCCAGCGCCGGGCCGCCCGGGCCGCGGTCACCCTCGCCGGCGATGAGCGAGGCGATCTCGAACTGCGCGCGGTTGGTGTCCTGGTACTCGTCGATGAGGAGGTACTTCCAGCGGCGCCGGCACTCCTCGCGGAAGACGGCGCTCTCGCGGAGCGCTTTGGCCGTCAGCAGCAGCAGGTCGTCGAAGTCGACGGCGTTCGCGCCGCGGAGGGCCTTGGAGTACGAGGCGTAGATCCGCGCGATCGTCTTGCTCGCGAAGTCGAAGGCCCCTTGCGCGAACTGCTCAGGCCCTTCGAGCTTGTTCTTCGCGTTGCTGATGACCCCGAGCACGTTCCTGGGCTGGAAGTTCGTCGTCGAGAGCTGGAGGCCCTCGATCACCTTCTTGCAGAGCGACGTCTGCTCCGACGTGTCGTAGATCGTAAAGTCCGGCTTCAGGCCCGCGTGGTCCGCGTACTTGCGCAGCAGCCGGGAACAGAGCGAGTGGAACGTCGTCACGGTGAGCCCGCGCGACTGCCGCGACTCCGCGCCACCCAAGAGGTGCAGCACACGCTCTCGCATCTCCCCGGCGGCCTTGTTCGTGAACGTAAGAGCGAGCACCGACCACGGCGCGATGCCGCAGCCGATGAGATAGGCGATGCGGCGCGTGATGACCCGGGTCTTGCCCGAGCCCGCCGCCGCGACGATCAGCAGTGGCCCCTCCGTGTGCCGAACGGCCTGCGCCTGCGGCTCGGTGAGGTCTGCGAACAACGGGTCGGTGTGAGGATCTTCCATATGGGCTGCCCCCAGCGTAGCCGGGCTGTCACGGCTTGCGCAATTCCTCGGGGATCGGCGTCAGCGCGACCTCCGTCAGCATGTCGGGGAGGTCCTGAACGCGGGACGCGCCGTCGAGCGTGAAGCGACCCACCCGAGTCCGCCGCAGCGCGGTCAGCATCCCGCCGCACCCGACCGCCGCGCCCAGGTCTCGGGCCAGGCTCCGGATGTACACGCCCTTCCCGCAGACGACGCGGACCGACAGCTTCGGCCACTCGAACGCGACCACGTCGATCGAACGGATCTCGATCTCGCGCGCGGCCAGTTCGACCGTCCCGCCCTCGCGGGCGATCTCGTACGCACGTCGCCCTCCCACGCTCAGCGCCGAGTACTGCGGAGGAACCTGCATCACCTTCCCGATGAACCGAGGCAGCACCGCGTGCAGCGCTTCGAGCGTCGGCACGGCCGCGATCTCGACGGCTTCGATGAGGCCCTCAGCGTCGTCCGTGTTCGAGCGGTGCGCGAGGTCGATGTCCGCCTCGTACACCTTCTCGCCCGCCATGATCGCGTTGCAGAGCGGGGTGGCCTTCCCGACGAGCACGACAAGAACGCCGGTGGCCATCGGGTCGAGCGTGCCCCCGTGCCCCACCTTTATACCCTTGGGCGCGCCGCCCCGGCGCAGCTTTCCCCTCACGATCGCGCACACGTCCATGGACGTGTACCCGCCCGACTTGTCAATGACCAGCACGCCCGTCGGTGGCAGAGGGGGTTGGACGTTCATCGTGGTGCACCGCCCTCGAAGTTCAGGAACTCTCCCACCACCAGGTCAACCTTCTTGCCGTTGGAGTAGTTGATGCCGGACACCGCCGCCAACTCCACAAACCGCGGCCAGTACGGCGCTCGCTCCGCATCGAGCACAACCAGAGCGCCCTCGTGCTGCTCCAGCCACCCGCGGAGCTTCCACTCGTCCACGCGCCGGGATCGCCCGTGGGTCTCGAAGATCAAGCTGTCCTCGTGGAAGGCGACCGCGGCAATCGGCCTCTCGCCGGAGGGATCCGCGGCCCGCAGCGCCGCCGCGAGCCTGGTGCTCACCCGCATGTCGGGCCATCGGCCGGCGGCCCAACCGAGCGGGATCACCGAGAACACAAAGGCAGCCATCGCCGCGCCGAGCAACGCCCCGTACCGCCGCGCCGCCGCGCACTTCACGCAGAACGGAACGGCGAACACCGCGGTGAGTACGCCGAACCCGAGCAAGCCCGCGGCGTTGGCCGCGTCCCCGGCGCGCCACAGCATCCAGGCCGCCGCGCTCCAAACCGCAACGGCGAAGGCCCCCACTCCCACCGCGAACACCACGAGCAACGCCCGCAGCACCGGACGCGTGAGCCGTGCCTCACGCGGCGCGGCAAAGACCATGCGTGCGGAGAGCACCGCGAGGGCAGGGTACAGGGGCAGCGTGTAGTGCGGCAGCTTGGTCCCCGTGAACTCGAAGACGACCCACGAGGGAACGATGACAGCGAGCAGGAACGCGGCCCCTCGATGGTGGCGCCGCAGGTTTCGGACCATCATCCAGCCGCGGCCTTCGGTTCGCAGCCCTCGACGCGCCGCCCGCACCACGGCCGGACCGACGAGCATGCACGCCGGGAACATGCCGACGAACACGACGAGGGTGTGGTACCCGGCGGGTCCCCAGTGCCCTTCCATCGCCGTGCCCGCGCGGCCTCCGGTCTCGCGCCACACGCCCGCAAGGTACTCACCGAGGTCGATCTCTCGCGTGAGCAATCCGACCCACACCGCGACCGGCACGAGGGAGAGGAGCAACCCGGGCACGAGCCGGATCCGTCTCGCCACCCCTCGCCCTTCCCCGAGCGCTCCGAAGACGAGCACCGCGAGCCCAACAACCAGCAGCGTGACCGGCCCCTTGGTCAGCACGCCCAGCGCGACCGCCCCCCACAGCATGCCGCACCAACCGAGCAACGCAGGCTTCGTCCGATCGGGCGCCTCCAGGCATCTCCACAGCGCGTGCACCGCGACCGTGGTGAAGAAGAGCATCACCATGTCCGCCCGCCCCTGGCGAGCTTCCCAGAACACCACGGGGCTGCACGCGAGCAGAGCACCCGCCAGGATCGCGGCGGGCGGGGCGTAGAACCGCCGCGCCAGTCGGCAGGTCATCACCACCGTCCCGATCGCCGCGAGCAGGCTTGGCAGCCTGTACATCCACACGGCATCGGGCCCGGCGAACTCGCGGCCGAGCACGCGCCCGGAACACAACGCCGCGCTCGATGCTTGCAGCCAGTAGATCAGGGGCGGCTTCTGCAGCCTCGGCCGCTCCTGCACTCGTGGGACGATCCAGCCGTGCCACGTGGGCGCTTCGAGCATCTGGCGGCTGGCCTGCACGAATCTGGCCTCGTCGCGGTCGACCGCCGGCATCGTAAAGAATCCGGGCAGGTAGAGGAGCAGGCACAGCACGACGAGAGCGAGCTCGCCGCGGATCCCGGGCAGGAGCCAGCGCCCCATAGCGGGCAGGGCTCGCGAACCGGCGATACGCTCCAGCGGGTTCCAATCAGCTTGACGAGTTCCTGCACCGATGCGATCACCTCCGGCTTCAGACGCACGCGACTATAACGCCCCGGGGGCGGAGAGGAGATTCTCCGCACCGCGCGCGGCGAAGGTGGTTCTGGGAGGGCTGGTCCTCGCCGCAATTCTGCTGCCCTTGGACCCGTGGGCCGCGGGGCTGGCTGCCAAGCTGCAACCCGGGGCTCGGTGGGCGCTCGGGGGAGATCTCAAGCGCGAGCTCGAGTTCGTGCAACAGTTCGGCGCGATCACGAGCATTGTGATCGTGTGGGTCACGGTGCTGCTGCTGGATCGGCCCAAACGGTGGCTGCTCCCCTCCTTCGTCGCGGGTTCGCTCTTGACCTCTCTCGTGTGCAACGGCTTCAAGATGCTGCTGGGTCGCCCGCGCCCCAAGCTGGGCGCTCCGTACGAGCTCACACCCCCCTGGCAGACACACCCGGTTCCGAGCGCAGCGGGCGACGTGCTCCGCCACGGCTGGGAAACGTCGCAGCTCTGGTCGTTCCCCAGCAGCCACACCGCCGCGGCGGTTGTGCTCGCGATGTTCCTCTCGCGCATGTATCCGCCGCTGCGGCCGCTCGCCATCGGGCTGGCGATCGTCGTCGCCACCGCGCGTGTGGTCCTGCACGCGCACTACCCCTCGGACGTTGTCGGCGGTGCCACGCTCGGCTGGTTGGTCGCGGCCGCGGCCCTCGACCCGCGGCTGGGGATGCGGCTATGCCCCCCGGCTTGGCGGCCGAGCCAAACCCAAATGCGGGAGCTATAGAATTGGCAATGCCGGCGAGAACCAGCTCAGAAACGGTGACCAGCGGGGTGCGCGTCCGCGCCCTCCCGATGTACCTGCCGGCCGAGTCCGACCCGGACGCTCGCCGCTTCGTGTTCGGCTACCGCATCCGCATCACCAACGAAAGCGAGCAGCAGGTCAAGCTGCTCTCGCGGTACTGGCTCATCGTGGACGCCAACGGCGCCGAAGCCACCGTCCGCGGCGAAGGCGTGGTGGGTCAGCAGCCCGAGCTCGGCCCGGGCGAATCCTTCGAATACTCCAGCTACTGCCCGCTCACGACCCCCTGGGGGACGATGGAGGGAAAGTACACCATGGTCCACCTGTTCGATGGTCCCAAGGAGTCGCGGGGGCCGGTGTTCGAGATCGACATCGCCCGGTTCTACCTCGTCAGCCAGCCCGCCGAGCGCCCGACCGCGTGATCAGGCCGCGGCGAGATTCAGCGCCGCAAAGGTGTATCCGACGCTCAGACCGCCGAGAGAATCGACAACGCTGGCCGCGCCGAGCGAGACGGTGTACGAACCCGCGGCGAATCCGCTGACCGAAGTGAATCGGTACTTCACGCGCCACACCCCGGCCGATTCCTGGACCGCCGAGACCAGGCTCGCGCCGTATGTCGTTTCGCCCGGGCCCGAAGCGGTGACGTCGTCGGCGCCGAAGGAGCCCGAGTTCAACGTACCCGCGGCGCGGTAGACGAGCTCGACGTCCCAGGTGTTCCCGGTCGCCGTCGCGCTGCGGGCGGCGTCGAGCTGGCCGTCGACCGTGTTCCATGCAAGGTCGAACTCCGCGAACTGACCGGCCGCGACGCGGACCCCGTTGACGTCCGCCGCGCCGCCCTGCGACCAGATGCGGTACTGGCCGCTCTCGCGGTGGGTCCAGTATCCGCGCGGGGCCTGGAAGAAGACCACGGCCGTGTAGGAGCCGTCGGGGTTCGCCACCGGCTCGGTCTGCCAGCGCGACACCCGGTTGAAGTTCAGCCCCGCGGGCCCGCTGACACTGAGCGTCGGGCGCACGCCGTAGAAGCTCTGCGGATCGATGCCCTGATCGTCGGAGTACCGAACCGTCAGCATCCAGCGGCTGTCGGTCAGTTGCGAGTCGGTGATCTCGATCTTGGGCGCCGTGAACCACAGGTTGAACGAGCCGATCACGCGGGAGTTCGCGGCGACGCCAGCGGTGTCGAGCACCGTGTTGCCGAGAAGCCGCACGGTGTACCGACCGTTGTCGGTGTAGTCCCAGAGCCGGCCCTGCGCACCGATCTTGACGACCACCGAGAGGTCGCGCGTGCCGACCCGTGTCGAAGTCAGCACCGTGCCACGGTACGAGGAGCCGTCGGGCGCTGTAATCTCGACGATGTCCTGACCGGCCGTGAGGCTCGCGATCCCCATGTTGTCGCCGACCGCGAGGCTCATCTCCCACCACCGCAGGTTCGTCTCGATCGTGTTCCGCAGCAGGCGCACGGCCGGGTTGTTGAACCACAGGTTGTACGCGCGCAAGTCCGCGGCGACCGTCGATTCGCCCGCGGTGTCCGCAACGGCCCCGCTCGCCAGGCTGACCGTGTACGCGCCGTTCGCGCCGTAGTCCCAGGCGCCGAGAGGCGCGGGCACCGAGTAGACGCCGGTGAAGGAACCGCTGCCCGTCGCGAAAGGCCGCTGTAACAAGGCCGCCGACTGGGCATACCCGCCCGGCCCCGCGACCGTGATGTCCCCGTCACCGATTGTCGTTGGGTCGATCGCGTGTTCGGCGTCGCTGTACCGGACCACCAGCAGCCACCGATCGGCGGCGACCGTGGTCGAGACAACTGCGGCGGTCGGTGCGGACAGGAGCGAACGGGGCTCGAGGGACTCGAAGTGTTGGTTCATCACGCCTCCCGCGGGGGTATCGACCTCGCCCGCGGCGTGGCTTTCCCCCGGATGCGGTGGAACGGCGTTCTCAGACTCGATGAATGTCGGTGTGCGCAGCGTGCATCGGACGGAGCGTTCCGCAGATCGGACCATGAGACCACAGGTCTGGAAACCGCTCGAACCCGGCCGAAAAGGTTACCGCTTCGAAGCCGAGCGACGCCGGCGCAACCCGAAGAGCCCCGCGGCCGCGAGCAAACCGAACGCACCCGGCGCGGGGACGAGGCGGAAGACCACCGAGACGTTGTTCTCGCCGTAGATGACCTCGCCGGTCACGAAGCCAGGGAGCCGGCTGAAGTTGACCTGCTGGAAGCCGTCCCCGACGACCGCGCCCGCCTCGATCAGCGTGAAGATCTGGCCGTCGACCGGGATGAATCCGCCGAGGAGAGACACGATCAGCGTACCCGCGGGCCCGCTCCCGGTGCCGAACCGGAAGACATCCCGAATCCTGAGAAGGTCGTGATCGATCCCGGGGGTGGTGCCGCCGATCTCGAGGTCGAGCACACCCTGCGCGGTTTGGGCGAAGTTGCCGTCGATCTGGAGCAGACCTGGCGAGAAGCCCGGCGTGATCAAGCCCATGTTCACAAAGTTGCTCGTCACCAGGCCGTTGCCGCCGAGTCGGCCGCCGAGCATGACGTTCGAGCTGGTCACAATCTCGCCGCCGTTCATCAGGATCGCGCCGTTGGCGTTGAAGTCGCCCGCGACCCGAACGGTGGTACGGTTGAGGCCCGCGGGAGCGCCGATGTTCACCTGACTCCCCGCCGCCGCGTTCAGCGTGCCGAGCGTGATCAGATCTCGGCCGTTGGCCACGGTGATGTTGGCGTTGGGCCCAAGCGTGTTGAGCGAGTTCAGTGCGTCCAGGCCGGTCGTGCGGTTGCGGAGCCGACCGCCGTCGCGGTCGAGCACCAGCGCGGTGTCGAGCGTCGCGATTTCCAGATTGTCCGCGACCAGTTCGCCGCGGATGGTGAACCGGCCGTTGGAGAACGTTCCGGAGGCGAAGTTCGTGATGGTGCGGCCCGATGCAAGCTCCAAGGTGGTGCCGGCCTCGACGGTGATGTTGCCCGCAACGGACGCGTTCCCTTCGACGGTCAGGTCGTTTGCGAGCACAACGTCGCGCCCGTTGAGCGTCAGCCCGCCCTGAGGCCCGATCGCGGTGACGTTCGGCAGGATCGAAACGCCGCCGGCGTTGCGGATGTCGGACGTGGCGCCTTCAACGACCACAGTGGAGTTCAGACGAGTCACACCGGCGAGGACGGCGCCACGGATGATGCCACCGTTCCGGGCCTCGAACGCGCCGCCGACCAGCGAGGCACCGCTCACGTTCGCGAGCGCGGCACCGGACTCGAACTCGACGGTGCCTCCGTTGGTCGCCTTCACCGTCCCCGTCACGCCGAGTGTCGCGCCGTTCTTCACGCGGACGGTCCCGCCGTCGATCGCCTCGATGGTGCCTGTGTTCACGCTATTGCTCGCGGCGGCCGAGAGATCCAGGCGCGAAGTCTGCGACACCTTGACTTGCCCGTTGTTCTGGAGAGCGCCGGCCGTGGTGAACACGCGACCGGCCTCGAGGTTCAGCTTGCCGGTGGCCCCGATCGTCTCGAGCGTGTTGAGGGAGTTGAACGTCGAGGTCGCTCCGACAAGCGTGACTTCGGCGTTGGTTGTCTGAATGTCGAGATCAACATCGACGGCGTCGGTCACGCGGAAGCTGGCCGCGTCCTCGACCTGGTACTTCGTCCCGTTGAGGGTGCCGCCGGTCACCACACCGCTCTGGATGATCTTGAGCGTGCCGCTGCTGACCTTGACCGTGCCGGTGTTGTTGAACGTCAAATCGCGGATCGTCGTGACCCCGGTGCCGGTCTTGTTGATCGTTCCGGCGTTGTTGAACGTGTCGATCCCCGAACCGAAGAGGTCGCTGTTGCCCGGGTGCGCGATGGTGAACACCGACGGGGCACCGTGGTCGAACACCGAACCGCCCGCGAGGCTGATGTCACCGCTGCCCGTCCAGTTCACGGTCGAGCCGTTGTGATCGAAGCCGGTATCACAGAACTCTTCGGTCGTCGAACCCGCGAACACGACGTCGCCGTCGGACACGAAGTCCGCCCACATGTACATGCTGTCGTTGAAGGTGGACGTGCCGGTCACGCGGATGCGGTTCGCGCCCCCGTTCCCGGCGACGTACGAACGGTTGAACGAGAAGTTGCCGACGACGTCGAGGTCGTTGCCCGTCAGATCCAGCACAGTGTCCTGGGCGGTGCCGTCGAGCGTCAGGTCCGTCACGTCGCGCGTGAGGTCGAGCGACACCGTGTACAGGACTCCGAAGTTCGGCAGCGTGACGTTGAACGTCGACGGCCCCGCGTTGTCCGGGACCTGAGCCGGGCTCCAGTTCGCCGCGAGCCCCCAGCTCCCGTTGACCCCCGCCGCCCATTGGACCGCGGTCTGGCCATAGGCCGCTGACGACACCGCGAGGCCGGCCGCGGCAACCAAATACACAGGGCAACGATTCTTCATTGGCGCGCTCACTCCTCGGCCGCCCCCTCATCAACAGGGGTGCGTCGACTCTCCGTCCAAACGATCACCTTACTTCAGCCCGATCGGGCGGTCAAGCAAAAACCGCCTTTACCCGTGGGGGTACACCGCAACTTCATCGCTTCCCAACCGGGGCTGCCAACGCGATTCACTTCGGACTTCCCGCTTCCGGCTTCGGATTACGGGCTTTCTCGACAATATCGCTCAGCTCGCGGAACTCCGCGTTCTCGGACGTCATGGCCCCCTCAGCGACGAGTACGTCCAACTCCTCCTTGCACCGACCCGCGAGCCTGAGCGCGCCCTCCGAGTCTCCTCGGATCTGCGCCATCTGCGCGAGCTTGAACACGGCCGTCGCGAGATCGCGCCGGTGCTGCTGCATCGGGTCCGTCGCCCAGATCAGCTCGCGACGCTCCAGGCACTCCGTGAAATCCGCCGCCGCCGCTCCGAGCAGAGCCTCGCGCTCGCTCCCGGAGGACGCCACTGCGAGCTCGCGGAGCGCGTTGCCGCGCCGCAGGAGGATTCCGGTGACGTCGCGCGCGGCTTCGAGGTTCGCCGGGTCCGCCGCGAGCAGCTCACGTGCGATCAGCAGCGCGCGGTCCATGTCCGCCTTTGAGGTCCGCCATGCGTCCGATGAGGCCTCGGTTCGTCCGGCCTCGTTGCACGTCCGAGCCTGCTCCGCCGAAGCCGAGCCGGCCATGTACCACGCCAGCCACTGGTCCCGCCGGAGCTCACCGTTGCGAGGATGCAATCCCGCCAGTCGCGTGAGCTCTTCCGCGGCGGATTGCGAGAGTTGCCGGGCCCGCGCCACCAGTGAGATCGACGACTCCAGCATCTTCGCCGCCAACTCGGGCTCTTTCGATTTTTTCCTGGACGCCTCGACCCGCTGCCTCGCCGCGGCCGTCACGAGCGCCATGCTCCGCTTGTCGAACATGACGCCGACCCAGCGAGCGGCCTTGGTGTCGGCGGGATCGGCCGCGAGCATCGCCGTGAACTCTCCGGCAAGCCGCTCATACTCGGCGAGGGCCGACTCGGCACCCGCGAGCGCGCCGGCGGCATCGCCCTTCTCGGCCCGACGCAGCACGCAATCCGCGATCCTGACCTGCGCTTCAAGCCGAGCCCGCGCGTACTCGGCCTGTTTCGGCGCCGACGAGTTCCGGGCCGCCGCGTCGTAGTGGGCCATCGCCTCCCGGGCCAGCGCTTCGGCACCCGAGAAATCCTGGCGCGACAGACGGACCGCCGACTTCCTGATCCGCGCGGAACCCAGCGCGGCCGAAGCCGCGGCGTCGGGAGTGGCGCCAGCGAACTTCAGTCGGATCTCGAGGCACTGGTCGTAGTTGGCCTCGGCCTGGTCGAGCGTGCCGGTGGACTGGATCGACAGCCCGCTCCGGAGGTCGCCGGAGAGTTCCAGCGCGTCCGCGAGCATCACCGAGAGGTCCTTGGAGTCGGGGGCGGCCTCGCGCAATCGGGCGATCTGTTTTTCGAGTGTCGCCAGCAGCGTGCGTTTGGCCTGCGTCGAACCGACCAACCGGTCGATCGCGGGCGGGAAATCGTAGAGCATCGTGTTCGCCAGCCCGGTGGCGATCGAGGCGTGCTCTTCGGCGTCCGCCCGCGCCGCCTCCGCGAGCATCTGGTTCGCGCGGGCCTCCGCCTCAGCGGACACCGCCTGCTTGTAGAGCACCGCCATCACGACGCTGAACCCGACGATCAGCAGCAGGAACGACACCGCGACTCCCACCGGCATCCGGTATCGCCGCAGGGTCTTGGAAATCACGTACCAACCGCTGTCGCTCTTGGCCTCGACCGGCTGCCCCTGCAGGTACCGCTCGATGTCACGGGCGAGATCCCCGGCGCTCTGGTACCGGCGGTCCCGCTCCTTCCGCAGGCACTTGAGGACGATCGTCTCGATCTCGTCGCCGATGTTGCGGCGCACGGTGCTGGGTTTGACCGGCTCGCTCCGGAGGATCCGGTCGAGCACGTCGCGCATATTGCCCACGACCTCGTACGGGAACCGCCCCGTGAGCATCTGGTAGAACATCACGCCCAGCGAGTACACGTCGGTTCTAATATCAATGTTACCATGCACGCCCTCGGCCTGCTCCGGGCTCGCCCACGGCAGCGAGCCGATGAACTGGCCGGTCATCGACATCGCCTCGCGGTCCGCGCCCGGGCCGTCGAACGCCTCGGGCATCGTCACCTTCGCGAGCCCGAAGTCCACGATGATCGGCTCGCCGCTCTGGTCCACCCGCACGTTCGCGGGCTTGAGGTCCCGGTGGATCACGCCCTTGAGGTGCGCGGCGTTCACGCCGTTGCAGATCTTCCCGAAGAGCCGCAACATCGTGTCCAGGTCGAGCTTCTTCGCCTGCAGGTGCTCGCTGAGCGTCCGCCCCGAGATGTAGTCCATCACGTAGAAGAAGCTGCCGTCCTTGGTCAACCCGCTGTCGTGGATGCGGACGATGTTCGGGTGGTTCAACTGCCCGAGGATCTGCACCTCACGCTCGAATCTCGCCTTCCCCTTGCTCCCGCCGAACGGGCCCGAGTGCATGACCTTAATCGCGACACGACGCTTCGTCG